>CAZTGH010000091.1:745-16269 GCA_964612985.1 uncultured Pirellulales bacterium | reverse complement strand
TCGTCGTACATGGTCCAGAGTCCGCCGCTGCCCCGGCTGCTGCCCCAACTGTTCTCCACCAGCCACTTGACCGGCTCGCCCTCGACGAGATCGACCCCGATGAAAGCCATGCCGTGGTTGATCGTGCTGTCGCGGAAGAGAATCCGCTCGGTCTTATTCAGACCCATGTCGAGTCCGTAGATGGACTCGTAATCATAGAGGTTGCGGGCCATGATGCCGGCCGAGCTGTCCTGGTCGGGCGAGACATCGGCGGCGAAGTAGACCGGCTTATTGTCCAGCAACACCTTGACGACCAGCTCGCGCAGCGTCTCAATGTCGACGTTGGCGTAGTTGGCGTTTCGCCCATCGTAGAGGTTCTTCGTCATGCCGATCTCGTAGTGCCCGCCTTTCGGACGGATCGGATCGTCGGTGATATTGACATACCCGCTCAGATCGAGACCGATGAACTCCTCATAGAATTCCTGAGGCGTGAAGGTGCGCGTCTCGCTCCAGTCCTGTTCCACATCGTAGTCGTCCTGCGGTTCGTCTTCCGCCTCCGCTTCGTCCCGGTCCTCCTCATCGGCCTCGCCTTCTTCCTCGTCCGCCTCGTCGTCCTCATCGCTGGCGTCGTCTTTGACCTTATGACGCCACGGAAACTCCTGCGGCGGCTCCCCCAGGTTCAGCACCAGCACCCGGTAGACCTCCGCCAGCATTCTCGGCTTGGCGTCGCGCATCTGACGGACCGAGCCCGTCTCCTGGTAGATTTCGCGCAGCTCGACGGCGTCCTTGCGCAGGATGCGTCCCAGGGCTTGATTCATCATGCCGGTGTTCTCGGAACTGGCGGTCTCCGCCATCGCGCCCTTCGGCATCACGCCGTACTTCGTAACCAGGTCCGCAAAATTCTCCCAGTACCCGCCGTCGGGAGCAGGCGACTTCAGAAGAAACACCACCTCACGGTCCTGGAAATCGCGGTCGCGGTACTCGATCATGTATTCGAGGAAGCTGTTGGCCTTCTCCATCTTGTCCCAGAACTGAAGGTAGATGTGCGAGAACTCGAAGCTGTCCAGATCCAACCGGTTCAGGGTCACCGGCTTGATCGTGTTGAATCCCGCGAACATCCAGCATCGCCCACTGCTCTTCTGGTTGCTGATGCCCTTGGTCTTGATCTTATGGCTGAACTGCTCGTTGTGGGCCGCGAGGATGTCGCGATTCTCCGCAATGTCGCGAATGCCGGTGCTGGTCAGCGCGTTGCGCATGGCCCGCGTCGAGACGTCCATCTGGAAATCGCTGCGAATCCGCTCGATCTGTGCCGGCGTCAACGCTCCATCCTGGGCCCCCGCCACCGCCACAGCCATCAGTGCCAAAGCTACCAGCCACATTCTCATAGAAGACCTCCCGATAAAAGCAGGTAATGTCTTGTCTTGATTGCCTATGCCGAATCGTCGACGCGCCGGTATGCTTCCAACGACCCGTCGGTCCGCTGTCGATCAAAGCCATTACTATCGTTCAGGCACCACTCTCCTGTCAACCTCAATTCTCACGCGTGATGCCGACAACACACTGCCCCGGCGCGATCCAGGCGTTGACGAGACCGCGACGCCGCCGTAAGATGGGATCTGGCAATTCGGGGGATCTTCTGAAAGGCCGGACCATGCACACGCGTCAGAGCAGCATTCCCGTAAGGCGTCGATCGCGAGGAGGCACGATGGTCAATCTCCTTAGCGCAGCGGTCTTCTTTGGGCTGCTCGCGCTCGCCGTGCTCTGGATCATCAAGACCGCCGGTCAGGCGGGTCAGCAGTACTCGGACGCGATGATCCAGACCAGCCACCGGGCCTCGGTGATAAAGTGCCAGAGCAACCTGCGCACGATCTACCAAAGCATCCAGATGTACGCCATCAGCAACGACGAACTCCCGTCGAGTCAGGAGTCTCTGAAGGAGTACTGCGGGTATGGCTCACGGCTTTTCCGTTGCGACGAGCCCAACGCCCCGGAGTACGTCTACATTGCCGGCCAGAACATGAGCATGCCGCCGACGAACGTGCTGCTCTACGAACCGGTCCCCGTCCATGACGGCCAGTGCAGCGTACTGTTCCTGGGCGGGCAGATCGCCCTGCTCCGCCCGGAAGAAGTAAAGCTCGCAGTGGAGGCCACGATGCTCGCCATCGAGCAGAGAGGGCGGTGAAATCGGTCCGCCGGCCGAACCGAGCATCGAACGGAACAGCCGTTTATTGAGGCCCGTACACACGCTCCGACCGCCCCCTTGTCAAGCGGACGATACCGATTCCAGTCTTTTCGTCTGGCGTCTTGACCCTGCGGTGAAAGCTCATTATTGTGATAGTCGCGGACTGCGGTGGGTTGAACATTCGGACGCAGCCGCAGCAGATAACCGTTGCACACATCCCGTGATCGTTGGAGAAGGTTAAGTCATGGAAGACGTTGACCCGCTGTTCGTCAGGATCGACAAACTCATCCGGCTCTCGCGGCTCAAGGAACTGGAGTTCATCATGAGCAGCGACCAGACCGATCGGGTCTACGAGATCCGCACGGCCCTGCGACGTCTGGAACCGGGACAGTACCTGGTCGGGACCGGGCCGTCCACGGTCGGCATTATCCCCCTGGACAGTCAGGAGGTCGTACTCGGACGTCCGCCGACGGTTCTCGAACCACCTTCGGTCCCGGCCCCTGACCACTGGGCGACCGACACGCTCTACTTCGTTCCACGCGAGGTTTCGCGGAACCACGCACAGATGACCGTGCGCATAACCAACGCCGGGCGTCGCCACGTTCTGCACGATCTCAACAGCACGTGCGGCACCTTCGTCAACGACACGCGGGTGGACCCAACCGGCAACGGCATCGTGCTCGAGCATGGAGACGTCATCAGTCTCGGACCGTCACGGACCAGCACCTACGTTTACTACGAAGTCACCTGACCCAACGACCATCCCCGTCGAGGAGACATACTATGCGCCTTGCCCGGCCTCCTGTCGCCCATGGCCGCCGTCCTTACCCCTGCTGGACCTTGCAGTTCGTCCCCCGCAAGCTCCTTAACACCATCGGCTCGCCCATGTCAATCCCTGTCTCCGCCAACCGAGATCAGATGGGATAGCGTTCGCAGCAGCAGCCGGCCGTTGGCGACCGCCGGCGTGGCGTGGCTCTTCTCGCCCAAGGCATTGACCGCCAGCAGTCGGTACTCTCGCTCGGCCGCGAGGACCACGACGTCGCCGTCGACGGTCATGCCGTAGAGCTTACCATCCACGCATATGGGTGAGCCATAATACCTGCCGGCGGGCTTCTCGCTCCAAAGCACCTTGCCCGTCTCGCTGGCCAGACACGATACCAATCCGTTGTCGTGAAAAGCGAACAGCATGCCTCGATAGGCCACCGAGGTCGGCACATACGGCACGACCGCGCTCGTCAGAACATAGACTTCCTTCGCTTGCTGGACCGAGTCGTTTCGTGTGGGCCGGATCGCCGCGAGCCGCTTTCCCCGCCCGCCTTCGCCGCATGTGTTGATGACCAACTCGCCTGCAATCACGGGCGAACTGACAACGCGATCGGGCATCGCCGAATCGACCTGCCAGAGCACTTCGCCCGTCTGGGGATCGAGGCCGGTCAGACCATGGGCATTGCTCGCAAAGACCAGGTGCGACCCGCCGGCACCGTCCTCATACACACAGGGGGTCGAGTAGGACGCATTGACAACACCGGGCTCTTCCATCCGCCACTGGACTTCACCGGTGCCCCGCTCGACGGCCAGCCACTGGCTGGTAACGCCATCGTTGTTTTTCTCCTGCTCGTGGGCCACGATCACATGCGGTCCGTGCACGATCGGCGAACTGCCCTGCCCGTGCCGGGCATGGACGCCCGCCAGCGGCAAGCGCCACACTTCCTCACCTTCGTGCGTCAGTGCAGCCAACACGGTCGTCTCGCTGCCGGGCCAGAGGACGTAGACGTGATCGGCATCGAGGGCGGGCGTGGGACTGGCGAAGCTGTTGAGGCCGTTGAGCGAGTATTTCGACAGGTCCCGTTCGCGTCGCCATTGTTCCGTGCCATCAACGGCATCGACGCACAGCAGAATTCCCTGCCCCGTCCGCCGGTCCGCACAGGTCACGAAGATCCTGTCAGCCCATGCCACCGGCGAGGAATGCCCCGTGCCCGGCAATTCGATTCTCCAGTTGTAGTCCTGCTGCGACCACTTGGCCGGAACCCCGGTCGCATCGCTGAGACCCTGTCCGTTCGGCCCGCGAAAGCGAGGCCAGTCCTGCGCAAATGCAGGTACGCTTGTCACCACTACAAGTAGGGCGGCCATCCAGACGCCTCTGCGGTGGCTTGACCTCAACCGTCGCCGTCTATGCATCGCTGCTTCTCCTGCCCTGGATTCGGCGCTTCCCGTCCGACCGCACCCCGAAGCCCTATCGTACCGGCATCGGCTCCGTAGCGGAAGCCACATCTTCAACGATGTGAACTGCACCCCTGCATCCATCGCATGCAGACAGAGTCGCCCATCGATGCCCGAGGGGGAATGTCGCGAAGAACGCTACTACCACGCTTGCGGGAGAGGAAACCGCCGGTCGGCGTCGTCGAGGACGAGGACTCGGCCCTGGTTCAGACCCGAGGCGGGCGAGGTGAATTGCTGGCGGGTTTGCGTCCTGTCGACCTCAAACGGGAATTCGTCTGGTGCAGTGCAGCGTCATAACGACGACCGGCACGGGGATTGCACCACCGGCCACAAAGCCGAGAACCCGAGAGGACCGATCGATCGCGGTACAGGATTGATCCATCGTGTGTCAGATCAGCCAGATGGCCGAGGATGCCAGGCCCGGCGCCCTATTCGACGGAGATGGCGCTCATGGGGCAGCCTTCGGCCGCCTGACGACACCGATCCTCGACCTCCGGCGGCACCGGATCGACTTTGACTGTCGAGACCCCGTCCCTGACCTCGAACACCTCGGGGCACGTGCTTTCGGAGGCGCCGACGCCGGCGCAGAGATTCGTATCCACCCTGGCCTTCACGACGCACTCCTTTCTCCAAGACATATCGCCTACGAGTGTTGTATCCCACATCCCACAGGGGCACGCCTATTCGCCTTCGCGACTGACACCGAGACGGTCACCAAATTGGGCATCCAACTCTTCAGCGATGTCCTTGAGTTCTCCGTACGATACCGCCTCTCGCAGCACCCGCATCACGGCGGTGGTTCCCTTCAGAGTCTCGGTGTGGTTCAGCGTCGATCGAGCCTGCACGCGAGTGACGAACTGATCCGCGGGAAGACCGGCCAGGGTCTTGCTCGCCTGCTCGGTATGTTCCCATGCGCGAACGTACTCCTTGAGTTGCCGCGGCAACTGCGCCTCGAAATGATGACGCTCCGTACTCGCCAACAGCTCTCCGAGCGTGCCCAGCACCGCCCGACTGATGCTCACTGCGTCCTGGGTGTCGTCAAAACCGGCGTGTTCTGCGACTTGGTTTATGAACGCCTGGTATTCCATAATCTCTCTCCATAGCTTCCATTCAAGCGAGCGCCGCCGTTTGCATGCCGGATCTACACTTCGACTTCCACCTTCATCCACCCGGGCTTTTTCTCCTCGAACATGCGGTAGGCGTCGATCACATCGGTGAGGGGCTCTTTTTCGGTCAGCACCACCGTGGGATCGACGACGCCGCCGGCGACGACATTCATCAGCATGGAGACGTACTTGCGGTGGTTGCAGTTGCCGGCGCGAACGGTCAGGTCTTTGCCGAAGGCCGTGCCGAACGGGAAATACGTCATACTCGGAGGATACACCCCAATGATGGAGACCGTCCCGGCCTTGGCAACGCCCTGGACGCCCCATTGCAGTGCCTGCGACGGCGCCTCACCTTTGGGCGAACTCGCATCGACACCAACGGCATCAATGGCTTTATCGGTGCCTACGCCGCCGGTCAGCGCGGCGATCGCTTCGAGCGGGTCCTCATTCGCGAAGTTAACGATCTCGGCGCCGAGGTCCCGCGCATGTTCGAGGCGCGAGTCGATCTCATCGACGGCAATGATCCGGTCGGCGCCGCGCAGCAGGCAACTGATGATCGCAAACTGCCCCACGAATCCGCAGCCGAACACCGCCACCGTATTGCCCTCTTCGATATCCGCCAGATCGGCGCCGAAGTAGCCCGTCGGGAAGATGTCCGAAAGCATGATGGCCTGATCGTCCGTGACGTTGTCCGGGATCTTGACCATCCCCACGTTCGCGAACGGCACGCGAACCAGTTCCGCCTGCATCCCGTCGAATGGACCGGTCGAGGCAGGGCTGCCATAGAAAGCGGTCCCTGCGTCAGCCCCGTTGGCGTTGGCGTTGTCGCACTGCGAGAAGTAGCCCTGCCGGCAAAACGGGCAGTAGCCGCACGCAATCGTGGACAGCACGACCACCCGGTCGCCCTGCCGGAAGTTGCGGACCTGGGCGCCGACCTCCTCGACGATCCCGATCCCGTCATGCCCCAGGATCGTCCCTTCCCGCAGGCCCGGCATGGTTCCGCGGACGAAATGCAGATCGGTGCCGCAGATCGCCGCCACGGTCAACCGGACGATGGCGTCGTTCTGGTTCTCGATCTTCGGTTCTTCGACATCCTCCAGCCGGATATCGCCCACATCATGAAACACCACCGCTTTCATCTTCGATTTCCTTGAGCCGTCGAGTCGATTTCACAACCGTTGTTGACTGTCCCTGATTCTAAGGTGCCGGTCCGAGGATCATGGGGTTGGGATAATCCTCGATCCATGCATCGTTTATGCTCACACTCTGCCGGCCCGGTCCACCGCTCCGGATGGTCGTAGGCTTTTTGCTCCGAATAATCCAGCATTCCGCTTGTGCCGCGCCATCGCGGTCTCGGGTAGTTTTGTGAGAAGAACCCGAATCCGAATCCGCGATCTGCCATAGGGGCCCAATCAGGAGAATCTGGATGACGCCGCCCGAAAATGGTCCACAGAACACACCGCACGATCCTCCCGCCGAGCCGATGCCGCCGGAACCCCGGCCCGCCAGAGAGAAGGAGACCCAAACGATGGATAGAGAAGTCAGACTGGAAGAGACCACTGAGCCGAGAGGAAGACGACCGATCATCAGTTGGGGTGCGATCTTCGCCGGACTGGTGCTGACGGTGAGCATCACCTGGCTGATGCTGCTGCTCGGCACGGCGATCGGCATCAGTGTCGGAGACATCGATGATGTCAACGTGATCACTGAAGGGTTTGGCCTCGCGGCCATCATTTGGATGCTCCTGACCGGCATCGTCGCCTATTTCCTCGGGGGCCTGGCTGCCGGGCGTCTGTCGGGGCAGCCGGAATCCACCGACGGCGTCCTGCATGGCCTGACCCTCTGGGGCGCGGCGACGGTGGTCATGATCTGGCTGACGGCCTGGGGCGTCAGCGGTCTGATCCAGGCGGGCACGACCGTAGCGAGAACAACCGTCAGCGCCACTGCCTCAGCGATCAGCGGCATCGGCCAGGTCACGGCGCAGGGGATGCAGGCGGTGGGCAGCGGAGTACAGGCCGCCGGCGACGTCCTGTTGACCGACGAGACGCTGGACCAGATCAAGCAACAGGCGGCTGAAGCAGTGGTTGCGGCACAGCCGGAGGGCGAGCCCGAGGTGCAGGCCGAGGAGATCCGCAAGGCAATCAACAATATCGACCGAGCCACCGTCCGCCAGGTCGCGTCGAACCTCCTGGCCGGTCAACCCGAACAGGCGAAGGATGCGCTGGCGCAAAACACCAACTTCTCGGACGCCCAGGTCGATGAAATCGTCCAGGGCCTCGGATCGGCGATTCAAGAGGCGATCCCAGGCGACAAGATCGAGCAGATGCTGCGGACAGCGGGCAATCGGATTGCCGAAACCGCCAGCCGACTGGGCGGCGAAGAGGTGCAGGCCGAAGAGGTGCGGCAGGCATTGCAGCAACTCGACCCTCAAACGCTCCGGACGATTGCGAACCACCTGATCCAGGGCGACACGGAAGGAGCCAAACAAGCGCTCGCCACCGACACGGAACTGACGCAGGCGGAGGTCGACAGCATTGTCGAGGGCATCCGACAGGAGGTCTCCGCGATGGTCACGCAGGCGAAAGAGCAGTTGAGCGACACCGCCCAAGCCGCCGCAGACTACTCCCAGGCGGTGCTGTGGACCAGTTTTCTCAGCGGAGCGATCAGCTTGATTGTGGCCATCCTTGGCGGTTGGCTCGGGGCGCGGACGGTCAAGCGGCTCTACGTCAACGTCGAAACGACACACGTTCAGCGGGTGTGAGCAAGAAGGAGCAACAATATTCATCGGATTGATCACGTTGGCGTTGATCGTCCTGTTGGTCGCCGCACTTCTCCAGAATGTGGCGGTAGGCAGGATTAACTTTGCGATTCTGCTGATCCTGTTGATCCTTCTGCTGATCGGCCGTGTCTGAGATCGCCTGTCCTGCTCAGGCGCTTCGCAGAAGAGCCATCAGGTGTTCTTCCTCGTCTGACCGATCGCCGAGAGCCTCTTCCTCCCGCTCATCGGGCTCGGGACCAAGCCACGTGCGTTGTCTTCCTGTCTCCGGACCCCCTTCGTTTCTGGTTTGACACCCTGAGCGGGAGGAGGGACAATTTCCGTCGGTCCGCGACAGAACCAAGTGACCCCGACAGCGTATAGAGCGTCACCGGCAAGCCGCTAACCGTAGTGTGACAACGGATTAAGGGGAACAATCGATGACTGACCCGCAGGAGTCCGCAGTGAAGACGAAGTACGATATCTCCATTATTCGCCCGCAGATGCGCAGCGATGACTTCAAAATGCGCGGCGAAGGATTCGCACCGGAGCGGCTGGCCGCCATCAAGAAGGGCCTGCGGACGCTGCATACGCTGGAACTGATGGCCCAGACGATCTACCGTTTCCAGCTCACCACCGAACACAACGAACTGAACCGGCAACTGGTGGCGGCGATGTGCAACGAAATGGGGCACTACCAGGACTTCCAGGTGAAGCTCTACGAGTATGGCTTTAGGCCCAGCCTGTTCCGGGCGGCCTATTGGATGGTCGGTTTCGCGTTCGGCTTCGGCTCGCGGCTGCTGGGAACGAAGGCCATCTGCAAGACCGGAATCTGGGTCGAATCGAAGGCGGTCCATCATTACGCCGAGCTTCTGGAGACCATCGAGTGGGACGAAGCGACTCGCAAGATCCTCGAGAAGGACCAGGCCGACGAAGACGGCCATGTCCAACGCTGGCGCTCCATGCTGGAGGCAGCCTGACGCCCGGGCGCCGGAGGAGAAAGGCTGAAGCAGTCATCGGGCTTTGGCAGGACCAACTCGAGACGAAGCGGCGCGCCAGCGGTTGACACCGGTGCTACAGCGGGTTCACGACTATGGTCTCTATGCTCTGGCCAGCGAGGCCACCTTCGGGCAAAGAGATGCGAACTTCGGTCTGCCCGGCATCCGCGTCGTACGTCGTGCCCTGCCCCCGGAAGCGTCCGGAGAGCCGAAGGTGAAGCACCTTCTGTTTCTGTGTCGGGTCGCACACGTACAGAGACGGCAAGGGCATGGTCTCATCCAGCACGATCAGGCACGGTTGGTCAACCGACAGGCTCCGGCCTTCCTTCCACGTGATCTGACCAGGCTCGAAGAACGCCGCCAGCAATCGCTTTCCCTCGCGACTCTGGATCGCCAGCACGTCTTTCGACTGCTCCACGACAGCCAGGGACAACGTCTCGCGATGTGTCGGCATCGCCTCAACGGAAACGTCCGGAAGGACAGCGTAGGCATACTGCGCCTCATCGGGTGCGGCCCCGTGGTCGATCCAGAGATTGAACACATCTCGCTCCACAGGACGCCTCGACTCCCGGTGGTGCACCTCGTGCCATGTGCCCTGCTGCGACTGAACGTTGGCCACCGCCCGGGCCGGGTCCAGGAACAGATACCCCATCCCGTCGTGATGGACCCATTCGATCGCGCCGTCGATGTGGTCGCGCTTGGACAATTGCCTAGTCTTTCCATCGACAGCGACCGTAACAGCGCCGTTGGCGGCACACTGGTTCACCGACGTCAGCACCGGTTCCGAGCCATCGCACTGGATTCCGGATCCCAGGCAGACCACCGCATCGTCCAGAAAGAACCATGCCTTGCGTGCTGTCAGGCCGTCACGCAGGTATTCCATGGCCGCGACACCGGACTCATGGGCTGCCACGCCCCCGGCAAAATCGCTGCGTCCCCGGCATTGGTTTGGGCTGGGCACCAGCGGCGTCTGGCTCTGCCGGCAGGTCGTCCCGGGCAGCCTCCGCCAATCCCAGACAGGAAACAGGTCCTCGTATTCCCGGCCCGTCCGCAGGAAGTACGTGACCCCATCGGCCATGTGCAATCCGAGCATGTTCTCGCTATTGCAGGTCTCGGCGCCGATGACGCGCGTGCTGCACATCTTCACCGATGCGTACCAGTCGGGCCTGCGATGGACGCTGATATCGGATCGCCAGAAATGTTTGGAGCCAGTGAAGGTGTTGTCCCGGCCCGACTGATTGCAGGCGATGGCTTCTCGGTAGAGGTTGGCCCGAGCCGGGTCGATCTCTGCCATCATATCCAATTGACGCAGGGCCGAACGTCCTTTGCCCGCCTGGGAATCACGGAAGATCTGCCGACCACACCCGCTGATGTCCATGCGACCGTTCCAGAGGATCCAGGCTGTGCCTTCCAGCAGATAGCGGCTGAGCAAGTCGACTTGCTCGGGCGTCAGTGCATAGTCCGTATCCTGGAAGATGCCGGCCCACTTGAGCATGCTCCCAGCGAAGGCGGCGCCGTAATTGCCCCACTGCAACTGCGGACCGTGCTGATGGAACGAGTAATCCGGCTGGATGCCCTCCGCGGTCGTGATCTGAAGCTCTTCGAAGATCTGACGTCGGGCCTCCGCCATCAGATCCGTATCATTGACGAGCAGCCCTTTCATCAGGGCAATGCCCGCCAGCCAGACCTTGTTCTGGCCCGTCATGCCCATTTTGCTGCGGCCCAGGACCTGCTCGACAGCCTTGTTCCGCAAGTCACTCGGCACGGCCTCGCCCATCAGCACCAACGTCGGCGCCAGCGCATCGGGGACCCCGATCTGCGGATACCACCAGTTGCTGTTGATGTAGTCCTTCTCCACCCAATGCTCCAGTGCCGCCACAATTGCCATGCGTAGCGCGGACTGTCCCTCCATCGGATGTCCAGCGGCGCAATAGGCCCGCGCCATCTCCAGGGTCCGTCCCAGATGTTGGAAGGTCCGCCAGCCTCCGCGGTCGGTATTGGCGTAGTCCACGTCCGGCCACGAACCGTCGGCCCTTTGCGCGTGAATGTACCGCTCGATGCTCCCGACCTCAGGAGCATTTCGCGTGTACCAGGCAATCAGGTGGGCCCGCAGCGTCGAGCCGTCTTCTGCCCCGGCCATTGCCGGTACGCTATTCATCTGGAATCCGGCTATCATCAGGACAGCGAACCAGAAGCAATGTCTTGGCATGGGACCAATCCCTCCCGTCAAAACAGGTGTCTGTCAGAGTTCGTGGTCAACAGCATACCCGATCCAGCCGATGCATCCAAGGCCTGAATGCGAACGTTTGACAGCACGCTAGCCGCCGGAGATAATGCGAAGGGACAGGTCCGTGTGAATCTGCTTTGAGTGGAGAAACAGGCATGCTGAGATACTTCGTCGCTGGTAATCTATGGGCCTTTCTCGCGATCGTCCTGACCCTGGGACGCCGCCCGTGGCGCACCTCGCCGACCCGCTACGAATTCCTCGGGTTTGGCTCGCTCGACCCAACCGCCTATAACCTCGTAATCGCGTTCTGCGTTACCGCAGCGGCCATCTTCTTCTTACTGGCCTGGAAGACGGAGCCCAAGAAATGACTCATGAGGCAAACGAAATTCATCGTCGCCAGTTCCTCGGGCTCGCTGCCGGCACTGCGGCCGGTCTGATCCCCGCGCTGAGCACGCTGGCCAAACAGCCGAACAGGCCCAACGTACTGTTCATGTGCATCGACGATCTGAACGACTGGGTCCGCTGTCTGGGCGGTCATCCCGACGTCAAGACGCCCCACCTCGACCGCCTGGCCGCGCGAGGTGTGCTCTTCACCAATGCCCACTGCTCGGCCCCGGCCTGCAATCCCTCGCGGGCGAGCCTGATGACGGGGATACTGCCTTCGACATCCGGCGTCTATCACAACCCCGATCCCTGGCGGCAATCCCCCGTCCTGCGGAACGCCGTGACCATCCCACAGCACTTCATGGCCCATGGCTACCGCGTCGGCGGCGGAGGCAAGATCTTCCACGGGGCCTTCCCCGACCCCGCCTCCTGGCAGGAGTACTTCCCCTCGCAGAAGAAGAACAAGCCCGACGACCCCCTGCCGGCAGACCGCCCGCTGAACGGCATTCCAAGAACCGCCCATTTCGACTGGGGACCCGTCCAGGCAAACGACGAGCAGATGGGCGATTCCCAGGTCGCAGACTGGGCCATCGGCGAACTGCGAAAGCAACATGACAAGCCCTTCTTCCTCGGCTGCGGCTTCTACCGCCCCCATCTGCCCTGGTACGTCCCGCAGAAATACTTCGACATGTACCCGCTCGACCAGATCACGCTGCCCAACGTCAGGGAAGATGATCTCGACGACATCCCCGAGGCCGGCCGGAGAATGGCCAGACCACAAGGCGATCATCGCAAGGTCACCGAACGCGATCAGTGGCGAAAGGCAGTGCAGGGATACCTTGCGTCCATCACGTTCGTCGATACTTGCGTGGGACGCGTGATCGATGCCCTGGACGCAAGCGACTATCGTGACAACACGATCGTCGTGCTCTGGAGCGACCATGGCTGGCACCTGGGCGAAAAGCTGCATTGGCGAAAATTCGCACTGTGGGAGGAAGCCACACACAACGTCATGATGATCACCGCGCCGGGCGTGACCAGTGCCGGACAACGGTGCTCGCGGGCGGTGACTTTGCTGGATCTCTACCCCACGTTGATCGACCTTTGCGACCTCGCCCCCAAAACCGAATTGGAGGGCCACAGTCTGTTGCCACTCCTGAAGGACCCTGCTGCCGCCTGGGATCGTCCCGCCCTGACCACACATGGCAAGGACAACCACTCGCTTCGCACCGAACGCTGGCGCTATATCCGATATGCCGATGGATCGGAGGAGTTGTACGACCACGACAGGGACCCACTCGAATGGACCAACCTGGCGGGCGATCCGAAACACGCTGAGACGAAGCAGCAACTGGCCCAGTGGCTGCCGAAGACGAACGTCGCGGAGATCGAAAGACAACCGTAGCCTGAACCATGAATGGTAGCGTCAGCTCCGCTGTCCAATCCCTACGACCGCCCCGGACATTCCCTGGACCAAGCGAGTCGTCAGTCTCCCGAAGACGCGCCGTTTCGGATCGGGCTTGTTCAAGCCCCGCACGACCAGCTCTTCGTCGACGCGCCGCTGCAACCCGTTCAGCAGGCGAGCCCGCAGTGCATTGTGAACCACTCTTCCGCCGATAGGCACCAGCGCATGGCGGACCGCCCGCGGCCTCCAGTCGGAAGGAGCACGAAAGATGATCACGTTGCCGGGCAGCCGGCTTGCCAGGTCCTCCAACTGCCCCCGCACTGCGTCGTCGGCCAGCCCGGAATCCCGAACCCTTGATGCCTGGGCTTACGGCCACGGGCGACAATATAGATCGTGTTCGCCAAGGCGAAAGTCACCAGGAAGATCAGCGAGGCCGAGGCGCCTGGCCAATATGCGAAGCGGCAAAAAGGTTGGCCACCAATACCGAGAACACCGAGAGCACGCCCGACCACAGAGCGGCACAGCCATCCAGCACAAAGGCGGCAAGACCGACCGCATAGAGGGCTCCCGCGACGATCGACGCAAACCACACACCACCCATCCGACACTGAAGGCGGCGCCGACCGACAACACGCGCCTGGCAGACAGGTAGATCCCACCCGACTGGGGGAACGCCGTAGAAAGTCCTGCGAAGCTCAATGCGGTAATGGTGGTGATGAGCCCGTTGAGGCGAACGCGAGCCATGCTCCAGACCGTGGTCAGCAAGGCGGTTCAGGCCAGGGCGAGAATGCCTCCCTGACCATAGAGCCGCAGTGAAACCAAGCAGTCACCGTGCCCGTGCCCGGAACGCAGGCATTCGCCCCCGTCCAGACAGGGTCGTGTCAAAGATGCAGGAAACTCAATGTTGCCGACTTCGCACGGCAACTGCCCGTTTCACTTACCTCGGCGAGACATTCTGTGGGTACAGATCCTTGTCCTACCGCGTTACTTGGAAAGTGACGCCGATTGCCCCCCCATGGGCGTTTCGAGGACACTATCTGCTGAGTGCGGCCGGGCGCACCCACTGGGCGCGCCCGAAACACTAATCGTAATACCCTCGGCAGGCCGAGTTTGTTCGGGATGGGATTCGTGTGTCTACCGGGGAGTAGAACCTGCGTTCCCGCTATGCCTCAGGTGGATTCGATGATGTCGGGACGGTAGGCTCGCGCCCCTTCGGGGATCCATATACCGTCGAAAAGGTTGACGAGGTGCTTCTGGATGCCGCGTCGGATGGTGGCAGCCCCAGGTGCCGGCTCCGCAGGTGCAACGCCGTGGATTAGCTCGCCTGCTAAGGCACTATAGTCGGCGGCTCCACGGCTGGTCGGGCCATAGGTCAGGATGGATTCGCCCGCGCTGGGTGATTCGGCCAGCCGGACATCGCGATGGATGACCGTGTCGAACACCAGATCGCCGAAGATCTCTCGCATCTGCTGCTGAATCTGCTGGCTGAACGTCCGCCGTTCCTCGACAAACGTCAGAAGCAGACTGATGTTCTCCATCGAACAGGGATGGAAACGCTCCCGGATGATGCGAATGGTCTCCAACAGACGCTTGAGTCCCTCCAGGGCGTAATAGTGCACCTGAACCGGCACAATGATATCGGTACTGGCCACCAGCGCGTTGAGCGTGAGAACCCCGAGCGACGGCGGGCAATCGATCACACAGAAATCATAGTCCCGTCCCGCAGTTTCGATGCCCCGGGCCAGCAGCAGTTCTTTGCCCGGAACGGACCCCAGCTCCAGTTCGGCGCTGGCCAGCAGCACGTTGCATGGTGCCAGATCGAGCCCTTCCGTCTCCGTATGGGTAACCACGGCATGAAGGGTCTGCGCCGTACCAGTCAGCAGATCGTACACCGTGCGATCGAAGGAATCCGGATCATAACCCAATCCGATGGTGGCGTGGGCCTGCGGGTCCAGATCGATCAGCATTACACGCTGGCCCTGAACCGCGAATGCGGCGGCGGTGTTTATGGCGGTCGTGGTCTTGCCGCAGCCGCCCTTCTGATTGACCATCGCAATGGTCCGCATGGATCACCCAACCTCTCCGCGATCACCGGGTCCGCGTGTCATCCGAAGTTAACAACCGCGCGGGACCCCAAAAACCATTCGCGTCCGAACCTCTCGGGATTTCTCTCAAGCCTCCTGCTGGTGTATCATCCACCCCCGTGTGGAATCGGCACCGATGCCTCGAGCCCTTCGTCTTGCCGACGGAACCACAATTCGGCATCCT
>CAZTGH010000091.1:0-735 GCA_964612985.1 uncultured Pirellulales bacterium | reverse complement strand
AAAATTCACTGTACCGGCATAGTCCGGTAAAGTCAAGAAAAAGCGACGCCCTGGGGGCTTTTGATCGCAAGCTCTCTTCTTTCCAGGATTTACATACGGAGTTGGGGCGAAAGACCCGGAAATCGAATGTGCGGATCATAGGACCGGGCCTGCGCTGGGGAAGCGCAGGCCCGGTGGATCTGCGATGCCGTCCTGCTACGCCGGGATTACCGGTCGCCGGCCAGGTAGCGCACTTCGCCCGCCGATAGCGCCCGGTCGTAGATCTGGAAGTCGTCCAGAGAACCGGCGAAATAGGCATCGGCGGCATACTGCGACCGCCCCAGCCAGTTCTGGGTCGTGTTGCCCAGATCGGCCGGCAGCGTCTCCGTAGGACCGACGGCGACCTCAATACCGTCGACGTAAATTCGCACCGCCATCGTCGAGCTGTCGATCACAAGCGCCACGTGGTGCCAGCCGTCCGTCGCCAACGGACTGGCGGTCTCAACGAGCGATTCACCGGCGCCGTCGGCCGGTGTGATCGCAAACCGCATCGGACCGCTCGTGCCGCCGCGAGGAGACAGGAACATGTAACCGGTCGTGCTGCTGTTGCCGAAATCGAAAATCCGCGTCCACGAGCCGCTGGTGTCCAGGAAGTTCACCCAGGTCGCCACCGTCGCATCGGTCATCGCAGAGACCGCCGAACCGATGGGCAGTTCCACGTAGTCGGCGAAACCGTCGAAGTTGATCGCCTGGCCC
>CAZTGH010000090.1:0-16273 GCA_964612985.1 uncultured Pirellulales bacterium | reverse complement strand
GCCCCCGTCCCGCCACCACCGGGTGCACTCCGTGTTTGTAGGCAATGCATTTGATTGGCTTTTTTGTCATGTCGAGCGCCGCATAGGGCAGTCGAGACATCTGGCCGCGAAGGAGATAGCCCTCTCGTCCTCGGGCAGATTCCTCCGTTCCCGCCCGCCAACAAAACCCTCGACGCGCCCATGCGTATATGGGATAATGGCCCGCTGGCTCGGATCGGCAAACGTGGAGAACTATGAAAACGACGGAAACGGTAGAAATCCGCAGCGAAGGCGAAGTCGCGATCGTCTCGTTCAACAACAACTGCATCAGCGACGTCGAGGAGATCACCGCCGCCTCGGCTCTCATCCGCCAGTACGTTCAGGACCACCCCCCGCGCGAAATCCTCTTCGATTTCTCCGGCGTCAAGTTCTTTTCCTCCCAGGTCTTGGGACTGTTGCTCGAAGCCCGAGGTCATCTCAAGGCCCACGCCGGCAAAGTCGCCATCTGTGCCCTCGAACCCCAGTTGCACCGCGTCTTCAGGATCACCAACCTCGACAGTATCTTCACCTTCTACCCCGATTGCACCACCGCCCTGGCCGAATCCGCCGGACGGTCGTAACGTGCCAGAATGCGCAACACAGCGTGCGGAATGCTCCGACCAGGCCCTTTTTCGCGAGCGGATCTTGCCTGTTGATAGGAGGGAGGAGATGATTCGCCTGTCCTTGCGTCACCATCCGTATTGCAGCAGGTTCCAGCGAGCCCGTGCCGCCCCGTCCTGCGGACGCCGCCCATCTGACCCACGGTCCGTCCATGTTGCTGCAGGAAAACCGTTCCCTGTCGCCGTTGGCGGGCGCCAGGTTCGTCGACGTCGAACTGATCTTCGATGAGCCGGTCACACAAGACCAGATCGACGCCTTTGCCCGCCTCGGTGGCCAGATCACCTGCATGTTCCAGAGCGTCTCCTTCGGTTGGATCGGTTCTATGGCCGTCGAGAAGGTCGGCGCGTTGCCCGCCCCCAGATCTCTCCACTTCGCTTCGCTCCGGTCGAGATGACAAATGGGAGGCCTGCCGATCCCAGGCGTGGTGGTCGTGGGGCGTGGCCCGAATCCGCCACCATTTGCCGACCGCCCCCCCCGACCCGAGACCCTGCCCGGGGGATTTCGGTTGACCGGCAGGCAGAAAAACGATATCATTAGAGTGAGGTGCGCCGGGGGGTGCTCTGGATTGGAGTATTTGATTTGGCACAAGGAGAGGTGAGAACGCGGTCTTCACGCCGGGCCAGGGGGTGCAATCCCGGCTCGTGGGTGGCGACCGATCCCTGCCACGCGCGATCCGGGCGATGGTTTCGTTTCGCTTTCAGTTCGTTCTGCTGCCGGTAGGAGGGAGTATGAATAAATCGAGGTCACACGAGACGCCGTTCCTGGGGACGTGCCGCCTCAGTCGGTTTGGCCTCATCGCCTGGGCGACGGCGCTGTTTTCGATCGCAGGGGTGCAGGCAGCCCCGGCGCAGACCTGGACGGCGCCGCCGCCTCCCGATATCCCCCCGGTCATCAGTGCCCCCTATGAAAGCGATCTGGACGGCAACCGCCTCGACGATGAGCTCGAGGGCGGGATGACCCTCGCGACCATCCCCTCGCCTCTCTACCAGACGGGCAAGTCCATCGGCGCCGATCTGCTTGACGAGAAGCGGGTCGACGTCGAGCTGATTTTCGATGCCCCGGTGACCCAGCAGCAGATCGATACGTTCCTCGCCCTGGGCGGCGAAATCACGTACATGTTTGAGGCCGTCTCCTGCGGTTGGAACGGTCGCATCACACTGGGACAGCTCGATGCGTTGCCGTTGGCCATGGGTCCGACCCTGGTTCTTGTGACCCCGGCCGCTCGACAAATCCAGCTATATATGGACCTGGCGTCGCAGTTGGGTCGCGTCCGCCCGGTCTGGCAGCCCGGATTTGCCGGCAGCGCCGACGGTTTCCGAGGCAATGCGGACACGACGATCGGCGTCATCGATACCGGCGTCGACGGTACCCACGCCGATCTCTCCGGTCGCTGCGTGTACTGGAGCGACATCAGTGGAGAAAACGAACCCAATCCCGTCGACTACTACGGGCACGGCAGCCGCGTGGCCGGCGTGGCCGTCGGAACCGGACTGAGCGCCGGCGCCGATAACGGCGAATTGCGATATACGTACGCTGAAGACTGGGCGAGTTGGATCCATCTCGTCGATCCGATCGTCGTCCCTTCCGGCTCGACCACCATCACTTCCTCGGCCTGGTGGAACGGCCCCGTCTCCTGGCTCGACCTGGTTTCCTGGATGCGAGGCGACATCGAAATGCAGGGCGTCGAATGGATCGGCGACGGTCGCGAAGGCATCTCCGGAATCTCGCTGGCCAGCACGTTCCACGCCATCGCGCAGAGACTGTATTCGCCTCTGCTGGCCAACTACAGCAACCTCTCTCTCGACAGCGTCGTCATCACCACGTCGGTGGCGAACTACCCCGGCCTGGGCGATGGCTTCAACACCTTCAGCGGCGTCGCCCCGGGCTGCAACTACGCCGCCGTCAAGATCGCCACCAGCGACGGTTGGGCGGTGGAAGACGGATTCGCCATCGGCATAGACCGCATGGTGGCTCAGCGCATGGCCAAGAGGATCAAGATCGTCAACATCAGCGGAGGCCTTACCGACAATGCGGGCTTCCCTCTGCAGAGCCCGTCGCTCCGTGATAAGATCACCTCGGCGGTCCGCAGCGGTGTCCTTGTCGTGGCCGCCGCCGGAAACAGCGCCGACGAGGAAACCGAGCCCCTCCGCATGATGGCCGATCCCGCCCGGGCGGCCCTGGCCCTTACCGTCGGGGCCTCCAACGATGAGAACCGCTTGGCCGATTACTCCACGTATGGGTACATCGGCCCTCGCGAGTACGCCTCGGAGGACTTCAAGCCCGACCTCATCGCTCCCGGAGGCGACCACTACTACACCGCCATGATGTCGGTCGACACCGGCACTTGCGATGGAATCGGCTACGTCGACAAGGTCCCCAACGACTACAGCAGCGGGGCCGGCACTTCCTTCTCCAGCCCGATCGTGGCAGGTGCCGCTGCCTTGGTCATCGAGGCCCTGGAGAGCACCGGGCTCGAGTGGGATTTCACGTCCGACCGACACCCCCGCCTGGTGAAAATGCTGCTGTGTGCCACCGCGACAGAAACCAGTGCCCAACGGCAGGGAGGCCGGCGCAATCCGCCGTTGGAGCGGAACGCCCATGGCGCCGACGGTTTCCCCGCCGGCAAGGACCGTTTCGAAGGCTATGGCCTGATCAACGTGGATGCCGCGATCGAGGCCGCCACGTCTCTCTACACCCCCGGATCATCCGTCACTGGCCAACTGGGCAGCGAACTGGCCGATCGCCGAGCCTGGGCCGCTGCCGCCGATCTCAGTGCCGCACGCGGTATCGACCTGACCCTCGACAACCCGCCCACCGGAGACTTCGATCTCTATCTCTACAGCATGACGCCCAGCGAGACGGGAACGCCCGTCCTGCTGGCATCGAGCACCGCCGCCGGCTTGGGAGCCGATGAATCGCTCAGCTACACCCCGCAGACGCCCACTTCCGTCCTGCTCGTGGTCAAGCGGATCTCGGGGTCGGGCTCCTTCGAGCTCAAATCCCTCCAGGCCGGCCCGCCCACCGCCCAGGATAGTTCGGTCACCACCGGGATCGGCTCGTCCCTGACCGTTACGTTGGTCGCTTTGGATGACGGTTCGCCCAACCCGCCTGGCCGATTGACCTATACGATCGTGTCCCTGCCGCAGCACGGTGCCCTGGAGCGTACCGGCACCGGCGCCCCGATTACCAGCGTTCCCGCGGCCCTCGCCGAGGGCGTCGATCAGGTGGTCTACCGTCCCGATGCAGGCTGGATCGGCGAGGACCGCTTTACGTTCCGAGCCGACGACGGAGGCGTCGCCCCGTTCGGGGGATCCTCCGATACCGCTGCCGTGAATGTCTCCGTGGTCAGCCAGGTCGCGCTCACCTGCCGGGTCGCTGCTGGCGAAGACGATGCCTGCGTCAGTCGCTGGAGCACCTACCAGAAGGCCGCCGAACCGGCCCTGTCGGTGGGCCAGTACATGTCCGGCATGCGATTCCGCAACCTGGAAATCCCCCAAGGAGCCGAGATTGTCCAGGCCAAACTGCGGCTCTGCGCTCATTCCAGCGGGTTGCGAGGCAAGATCGCAGCCTGGCTGCGGGCCGAAGCAGCGGATAACCCGGGCCCCTTCAGCAGTTCTCATCGCGTCAACGCCGTGACCATGACCGATGCGACCGAGGACTGGAGCTGGGACGACAGATGGCAGGCGAATACTTGGTACGAAAGCCCCGATATCCGTTCGCTGGTCCAGGAGGTCGTGGATCGCCCCGCCTGGTCCGCAGGAAATTCTCTGGTCGTTCTCTATGGAGCCGACAGCTACGATGCCGATCGGAAATTCTGGGCCTATGAAGGCGACCCCGCCAGAGCCGTGGAACTGGTGATCGTCTATCAGCCGTGACCCCGGTATTCGCCAGTGATCCCGCGAACGCGATGATCGGCCCCCGCGTACCAATAGCGTTGAAGAACGTTCCGAACCGTCGCATAATGGAGATGATTCCCACCAGGTCGCAACGAAGCAATAGGGCCGGCCCAGGAGATCACGGCTTCTGTCCGCGAATCCACACGAAGGGTACTATCACGCTTGGAAAGGCATGAGCATGTACATGGCACCACAGTTTTCGGTTTTCATGGTCAATAAGCCGGGCGTTTTGGCTCGGGTCCTGGGCGAATTTGCCAAGGCCAAGATCAACATCACCGCGATCACCATGATGGATTCGGCCGAGCACGGCGTGATGCGGGTCGTTTTCGAGAAGCCGGAAGCCGCCAGAGAAGTGCTGGCCAAGCTGAATATGCCGTACAATGAGACCGACGTCCTCTGTGTCGATCTGGCCAACAAGTCGGGAGCCCTGGCGGTCGTGTCCGAGAAGCTGTCCAAAGGCCACGTCAACATCTCCTATGCCTACTGCACCGCCGGCGGCAAAGGGGGCCGAACCACCGGGGTCCTCAAGGTCTCCGACGTCAAGAAAGCCATAAAGCTCCTTCAGAACCACAACAAGGAAAGCAAGGCCGAGACGGCTACCCGACGATCCAAGGCGGTCCGTCGCTGAGATTCGACTTCTCTCGAAGGCAAGAAACGCCAGCCGAGCATTCCAGGCTCTGCCAGCTCCTTTCCTGACTGACGCAGGGCCCTATTTTCTGTTACCTCTCCATTTTTCCCTTGACAAAAGGCTGTAAAGTGTGTAGAGTGCCATGTGCCATGGCTGGCTTTTGCGTCAATTTCCCGTCGGTCGACGGCCCCATGCTTGATCGGCCGAGAAGTATTGCGGACAGCCACGCGGGGTCGGGCAGTCACACGATTCGCGTTCGCGAGGTTGTGCGAGACTGGAAACAGGATGGGCGGGATAGGGCTCAACCTCTCTCGGCAAGGTCCGTGTCATACCCGGTACGCAACAGATTCGGTATTGGGGATGCTCGTTCAGGTTTCCGGAGGTTACGACTGACGGCAAGTGAATATTTGCAAGGAGGAACGGGTGATGAAAAGGACGTTCATGCTACTTTGTGCCGCTGTGACTCACTTTTCGACGGCTCCGGCGTCCGCCGCTTTGACCACTGAACAACACTGGACGTTCGATCCGGCCTATGTAACCGCTGGAGCCACGGGACAGTGGACCGTCTCGCCAAGCCACACCGACAACGCCTTCCCGAACCCTGCCGGCAATGCGCCGCAGGCCCTGATTGTCGCCGGAATCTACAATAGCCTCAACCAGACCTTCTATAACGTGGAAAGCGTCGTTCTGACGCTGGGGAACTACCCCGACCCCAACCCGCTGAAGCTGGTCGACCTGTATGTGTATCACCTCGGCGGTTTCAGTGCGGACAACGTCAACATCACCAATTCGGACACCCCGGTGACTCTTACGCCGCTTGGGGCCACCGAGGGCATCTTCGACAGTTCCGTGGTGTCCCACTCGAGGTGGCAGATTACGCCCAACCCCGCCTGGGAGCAGATCAGTTTCACGATGACCGGCACCAATTGGCTGCGGGAGATCAGGGTGGAGACCAACTGCATCCCGGAGCCCGGTCCCGCGATTCCCGCCCCCGGTGCCTTCCTGCTGAGTGGCTTCGGTGCCGGTGTGGTCGGCTGGATGCGTCTGCGCAGAAGGCTGTGACATTCGCGCTTCTCGATCCCATGAGCTGCGGATCACCTCCGTAGCCCTCCTTTGTACGGGCCTATCCGCGCCTGACAGTTCAGCTCTGATGGTTTCGGGACCTGCCCTTGACCCGGGCAGGTGATGTCGTACAATTTACGATAGAGGTGGGCTGGATGAAAAGGATCTCGCACTCCTTGTCTCCTGCCTCGCCATGACCGGCTACGGATACCGAGACGTTCGTCTCGGCATTCGTGATCGCGATCTCCGCCAGACAATCTCTGGGGCTGTGGACTCTCCATGAGGGAGTCCGCAGCCTTTACTTTTTCGGACCTCCCATCCCTATGTGCCATGGCATGGGGTCGGATCGGTCCGCCCGCAACCTCGGATGGGCGTCCGCCTGGGGAACCAGTCAAGGTGCTCTGGGGCCCCGCCAAGCTGTCTCGCTTGCCCTGTTTTTCCGACGTCGCGCCGCGATTTGACTTCCGTTCACTGTGGGTTTCTGCTACACTGCCGCCGTGTTTTCACGGATGATGTTCGACAAGAAGGGATGCAATGAGTCGAGCCGAACTTCGGATTCAACCAGCCCAGATCAAGGCGGCCCATCGCTATGAGGTGGTCAGTGCCGTGAATCGACCGAAAATTGCCGGGGCACACTATCATTTCATCGGCGCCGGCGGCGTCGGCATGAGCGGCCTGGCCCAGTTCCTGATCGAAAAGCACGCCATCGTCAGCGGATCGGATCAGTCCGCCACCGCCGTCACCGCGCGCCTGGCACGTCTGGGCGCCGATATCCGCCTGGGACACAGTGCCGGGAACATCGAACCGGGCACCGAGGCCGTAGTCGTTTCGGCCGCCGTCAAAGAGGACAACCCCGAGTTGCAGGAAGCCCGACGACAGGGTTGCCGCATCTACAAGTACGCCCAGTTGCTGGGCGAGCTGATGGACCACTTCCAGAGCATCGCTGTCAGCGGCACCCACGGCAAGAGCACCACGAGTGGATGGCTGGCCCATAGCCTCCGGCAGGTGGGAGTCGATGCGAATTTCGTCGTCGGCGCCGAGGTTTGTCAGTTGAGCGCCTCTTCCGGCAGCGGCGACAGCGGCTTCTTCGTCGCCGAGGCCTGCGAATACGATCGTAGCTTCCTGAACCTCCACCCGCACGTCGCCTGCATCCTGAACATCGAAGCCGATCATCTGGACTGCTACCGCGACGAGGCCGATATCGTCGAGGCGTTCTATCAGTTCGCTCGGGATTCGAAGGCGGACGGTTTCATCGTCGCCAACGGCCAGGACGCCAACGTCGCCAAGATCATCGAACGCCTGGGTCTGCATCGTCGTGTCGTGACATTCGGTTTCAGCCCCCGCTGCACGTTCTATCCGCGCAACGTTCGCCCGTATCAGGGCTCGTACCGGTTCGACGTCTTTCAGGAGGACCGTGCCCTCGGATCGACCACCCTGTCGCTGCCGGGCCGGCACAACATCCTGAATGCGCTGGCCGTCACCGCAGTCGCCGTCAGCATCGGCGTCGAGCCCGGGGCCATTCTGTCCGTGCTCGGCCGGTTCACCGGGGTGGATCGCCGCCTGATGCTCAAGGGCCAGGTCAACGGCGTGACCGTTCTCGACGATTACGCCCATCATCCGACCGAGATCCGCGCCAGCCTCAAGGCCATTCGGGAGAAATACCACCCTCGCAGGCTCTGGTGCGTCTATCAGGCGCATCAGTACAGCCGTACCCGGTTCTTTCTCGACGATTTCGCCGCCAGTTTCGTCCAGGCCGACAAGGCGATCATTCCCGAAATCTATTTCGTTCGTGACTCGGAGGTCAGCCGCAACGAGGTGAATGCGGAGATCCTGGCCGACCGAATTCGCGCTCAGGGCGCCGATGCCGAATACATCGGGACCTTCGACGCCGTATGCGACTATCTGCAACAAGAACTCGGTGCCGGCGATTTGGTTGTCACCATGGGAGCCGGAGATGTATGGAAGGTGGCCGATGAGTATCTTCGCCGACTTGGCAGAAATCGTTGAACCAAACCACGTGATGGCGCCGCACACCTGGTATCGCCTGGGCGGTCCGGCCGATTATTTCATTCGCCCCCGGACCGTCGAACAGCTCCAGGATGTCGTCAAACGCTGCAACGAAAACCACATTCGCTTCCGCGCGCTGGGGCTCGGATCGAACCTGCTGGTCAGCGATGAAGGCGTCCGCGGGGCTGTGATCAAGCTCGAAGGACCGCTCTTCGGCGCCATCGAATTCGACGATCAGCAGATCACCGCCTGGGCCGGAGCCGAACTGAGCAAGCTCGTGCTCGATTGCGCCCGGAAAGGCCTCTCAGGCCTCGAAATGCTCACGGGGATTCCCGGATCGATCGGCGGCGCCGTCAAGATGAACGCCGGCGGACGCTTCGGCGACATCGGCTCGGTGGTCGAGTCCGTAACGCTGATGGACGCCCAGGGCGCTGTCTTCGAAAAAGGGAAGCCCGAGTTGATCTTCGACTATCGCAGCGTCAACATCCGCGCGCCGCTGATCCTGAACGCCAGGCTCACCCTCCACCCGGCCGATCCGAAGGAGATCGAGCGGACGCTGAAGGAGAACTGGATCTCCAAGAAGAACAATCAGCCGCTGAACACGAGGAACTGCGGGTGCGTGTTCAAGAACCCGCCGGGCGCGTCGGCCGGAGCGCTGATCGACCGGGCCGGGCTAAAGGGATTTCAGATCGGTGGGGCGGTGGTCAGCGAAAAGCACGCCAATTTCATCGTGGCCAATGAGGGATGCACCAGCCGCGACGTTCTGCGCCTGATCGAGACGATCAAGCAGCGCGTCCGTGAGCAGGCCGACGTCGAGCTGCAGCCCGAAATCGAAATCTGGAAGTAGAACGTTCGCCCGTCGCGTCTCTGCGGCGTCGCCGGGGTTTTGTGTCGCCGGTGTGCGAGCGGTCGAGCGCTTCAAGATCAAAAAACAGGGGATGGCATGAAGGTCGTGGTCTTACAGGGAGGAGTCGGTCGCGAACGCGATATCAGCCTGCAAAGCGGGCACTGTGTCGCCGAGGCGCTGCGGCAGAGCGGTCTGGAGGTCGTTGCGTCGGATATTGCACCCGACAACCTGACCGCGCTCGACGAACCCGACGTGGACGTCTTCTTCGTTGCCCTGCATGGCGAATTCGGCGAGGACGGCCAACTCCAGCAGATTCTCGACGAGCGAGGCCTGGTCTATACCGGCTGCGGCCCCGAAGCCAGCCGCCTGGCGTTCGACAAGGTCGCCAGCAAAAAGCGCTTTGCCGAAACCGGCGTCGCAATCCCCGCGACGATCGAGATTGACCGAGCGATGTCCCGCGACGATATCGAAGCGCGATTGCACGGTTTGGCCCATCGATTCGTGGTCAAGCCCGTCCGCCAGGGCAGCAGTGTAGGCGTCTACATCATCGATGGCCTGCCCGAAACGATCGCATGCGCCCTGCGCGTCTGCGAAGAATTTGGCGATGGTATGATCGAACCGTTCGTGGCCGGTCGCGAAATCACCGTAGGTATATTCGGGCGTGAGGCCCTGCCCATTATCGAGATCCGCAGCCGGACCGGATTCTACGACTACCAGGCCAAATACATCGACGAACAGACCGAGTACCTCTTCGACACGATTGCCGATGCCGGGCTGCGCACGCAGATCCATCGCGACGCCCTCGCCTGCTTCGATGCCCTGGGATGTCGGGATTTCGCCCGCGTCGATTTCATCCTGGCCGACGATGGGACGCCCTACGCCCTCGAGATCAACACCATCCCCGGATTCACCACGCATTCGCTGCTGCCCAAGGCCGCCGCCAGGGCCGGCCTGTCCATGAGCCAGTTGTGCGTCCGCATCGTCGAAGCCAGTTTTTATCGAAAACCTGTGCAGCAAAACGTCCGAACGGTCGATTCTGATAGTATCTGTTTCTGATTGTGGAAACAGATCCGTAACGTAAGAAAAAGGCACCTTCTACACCAGGTGAGGCGGTAAGTGGCCAGAAAGAAACAAAAAATCAGTCTTCGCGAACGAATCTCCGCCTGGCGGGGCAGACGGACCAAGAAACAGGTCGAAGCCAGAAAACAGACGCTGACCACCGCCGTCAAGGCGGCCGCCGTCATGCTGGTCCTGGTGGCGGCCGGAGCGTTCTTACGCTATGCCGAAGCCTACGTCCGCACTGCCAAGCCCACCGAAGAAGGGGGCCTCGTCCTGGTGGACGTGCCCACGTGGGTCAACTGGGACCTGAAGGCCCGCGTGGTCGCCGCCGCCGGAGGCGATCGATTTCCCCTTAATGACGAAATCGCCCGGACGGTCGCCGACAACCTTGCGCGGATCTCCTGGCTCAACGACATCGAAGTGCACGCCCGCCACGACGCCGTATACGTCAAAGCCCATTGGCGAAAGCCCGTCGCGCTGCTCGAAAGAGGCCCCTCGAAGTTCTACGTCGACGCCGACCTGGTCGTGCTTGACTACATGCCGATGGCCCACCTGCCCATCGTCAAGGTCGAGGGTGTCTCCCAGGGCCTGCCCCCCTCGCCCGGCGCGGTCTTCGACCGCGACGATCTGGCCGCTGCGGTCAAGCTCATCATCCTGCTCAATCGAATGGACGCCGAGGTGAGCCCCAAGAGCCCGTTGCTCGAGCAGATCGCCAGCGTCGACGTGGACAACTACAGGGGACGCCGCAACCACCGAAAGCCCCACCTCGTGCTCGTCAGCAAGGACAATACACTGATCTACTGGGGCGCCGAACTCGGGCAGTGGGCCACGCACCTCGAAGCCAAGGACGAGCAGAAACTCGCCAAGCTCTACACTTACTACAAGGAGTTCGGATCGCTCAGCGCCGGCATCAAATACATCAATCTCTACGATCCTCAGGACAAGGTCCCGCAGCCGATTGACAGGTACCGCTAGAGAAGCTCGCCAGCGCCGTCGCCAGATCCGAATACTGATAGGCGATCTCGTACCGCTGGCAGATGCTCTTGAGCTTCCGCAGCACCGTTTCCGTCAGCTCGCCCTGGAATTCGTGGTCCCCGTCGCAGCAGAAGATGCGACAGCCGCTGAATCGATGCAGGTGAATCGTGCACCGTTCCTCCTGCTGGTAGGGGCACCGGTCGTAGCTCATCGGCTTGAGACTCGACGTGTTGAGCTTGGCCGCCAGGTAGATCAGCTCCGGCGGCGTCACGAACAGCAGGTGGTCGTAGCTGGCGAAATCGCAGCAGGCCCCGCAGCCGCTGCACTGGCCCGCCAATTCCCGGTCCTGCTGAAGTTGCCCGTCGATCCAGTCGTACAGAACCGCTACTTCTGCGACGACTCGGCGGTATCGTTCTGATTCAGCCACCATTGTTTGTTTCTCTTGATCCGTTCGATTTCTTCAGCGCTGTAGTGCCGTCCTCGATTGATCCCCGGACACCGCACCCCAGCGCGGTTCCACGCGTTGGGCCCCGACAGATTGTCCGCCCAGAAAGGCCACGTCCGGCACTGGCTCGGACGCACCGGGTAGATCACGCACCGCTTCTTCCCGCCCATCGTCCGCAGGAAAATACAGTCCTTCGTCGTCTCATGTTCGATAATCGTGGTCCGCAGGCCCACGCGCCGCAGGTACTTCTGCCGCAACTGTCCCGGCGTCATGTTCAAATGCTTGGCGATCAGCTCGATCTCAGGCCGAGTCACCCAGATATACCCCTCCCCCGGACCCGAACAGCATGCCCCGCACTCCGTGCACTCAAAACACAACCCCGCCCCATACCATCTTGTCCTGTTCTTATGCCCGCTCGGCAGTGTCATAGTGTATTCTTGATCCTTTTGGCGATCGCACTTGCAGGTCAACCCGCCCAACCGCGATCTGCGATGGTTGTGGTGATCTGTTCTTCCAGAATGCGAAAAGCCGACAGTTGACGTAAAGGAGAGAAATCCTCAATGTAATCTGCAACTCGATGCACCGCGTGGTGTACATCGAAGCGATCCCTGCGGTGAGTTCCAAGCCCAGTAGCCTTGCGTATAAGCTCATGGAGTACGCTCTTGGGATCGCCGATGTTCTCTATTTCTCGTAACCGGGGCATGGCAAGGGCCGTTCGTCCATTTGGATTATTAGCGGCCCTGCGTATGGCGGATTCCTGTATCAGCAGCCAAGCTTCCATCATTCGTACGGGGATGACGGTGACCGCTGGCGGCGTCGGCGCAGCGCGATGCAGAGCGTGATCGATCTCACTGTATCTCTCGTCCATCGAGCTGCTTTCCGTATCCCGATGTATGAACAGAAGATCACAAGGATAAAGCTGCAAACTGGTAGCGATCTTCTCGTGCAATTCCCTTGGTGGCCGCGGCAGCTGTCGCATGTCCGCCCATTTCAGTTGTACTGGGCGCAGGGGAAGATGGCAGTGAAGGGACCATCGCAATATCGGCATCAGTGCTCTGTCGGACGAGCCGTCGGAAAGCAGGGTACAGGTAAGGTCAGCAGTGGGCATTTCTCAGAAGGGCTCCAAACCAGGAAAGTATGGAGCAATATCTGGGCGGTCGATCACACGCTTGGGTTGTCCATGGTGCCTGTGCCGTGCCTGAGTCCCACCGACATCCATACCGGAGTCAAGTTCAGATCTAGCAACCGGATTCAGATAGCTCAGTAAATCTCCCATCTTGCATATCCTGGTTTCGCCTGATTCCGCTCGCCACGTATCAGGAAGTGCGCTGAACTGGACACCGGATAACCGTTGTCCCTGCCGCATCATCTCGCGTGGTTCGGCCACCAGCAGCGAGTCTTCAGGTACTTGCTGGACTACGGCTGGCGAATGCGTATTCACAATGACCTGCCGCAACGGATTGTCAGGGCCTACGGCCTCGCTGGTGTCGGAGGCGATGTCCTGAAGAAGTCTTATCATGGCAGGGATGCGAGCAGGATGGATGCCGTTCTCCGGTTCTTCGAGACAGAGAACCCCCTGGACCTCGGGGTCTTGCTCGAGAACAGCCAGAGCAAGAAACCGTAGCGTTCCGTCAGAAAGCGACCGGGCCGCATGAGGCGTCTTGTCGTGCCCCACAAGGCTCAGAGTAAGCAGTTCTCGTTTCACGTCACGGTCGATGACCACTCTGTAGACATCATCAATCAGCTGCGCCAAGCGATTTGCCACACTCGTACAAACCTTCGAGTCCGCCTCGCAGTCGGATTCCGAGTGACCGTTTTGATGTGCCAGCCTGTACAGGGTGGAGGCGAGATGTGATCCATTCGCGCCAAGCCTTGTCGGGGCCGAAAATTCATCGGGCCTGCGCAGCGCGGAGGGCTCAAGCTGCAGTAGACGCCAGGACTGCATCTCCCGCCGTGCGAGAAGGGCCGTTGGACTCTCCGATGTATTCGTGGTCGAAAGCACCGTCCTATTCAACTTCTTCACTTGCCATAGAGGACGGCCTCGGCCACCTCCGTCTTGATGGAGACGAACAATGCGGTTTTCACCGCTTCCCTCCGTAGATATGAATTGCTTCCCTTTTCGTTCTCCGGAGACCGCTGATTTTCGCCAATCGTGAGCATGTGCAAACAGGAGGTTCTTCTTCGCATTAGTTACCTTGAAGTAGTCAAGCTCCTCCTTCAACACCTCAAGAGAACCGAGAGAACCAACGTTCTCATCCTTCCGATACGCGATCTCCAAGGTATAACGCAGAAAAGTATTTGTTGCCTTCGCTTCCTGTCCCAGATCGTCTACGCCTTCTGAGGGAACGATCATTTCCGCCTCAAACGACATCACGGATTCCGAACGTTCTCCCTGTCGTTGGAACAAGCTACGAATGTCCGCCGCTCTGGCGCTGTTCTCGTCATTGCGCACGAGAGAAGCAGCCTCCATCAGTTGACGATCGGCTAGCGCGCTCAGGAAGTGGATGGCGTCGAAGAGATTTGACTTCCCGACGCCGTTGGGACCTGCGATACACGTGAACGGCCCAAAACGAACGTCCACGTCTACAAGGTTCTTGAATCCTGACACCTTCAAGCGAGTCAGCATAATTGTCTCGATCAGAGAAACATATGCATGAGGACATACCAAGTGCTGCGCCGCTGTGTTGGCAGTACGCAGCCTCATCTATGATACGCTTAGGCGATGCCTCACGCAAAAACAATGTTTGCCTGGACGCTGCTTGCTCCGTATTACCACTTCAGCACGGCGCCGGTGTCGGCGCTGGTCGCCATGGTGGCGTACTTGGCGACGTAGCCTTCCTTGATCCGAGGTGCCGCCGGTTTCCACGCCTTCTTCCGTTCCGCCCATTCCGCCTCGGTCAGCTTCGCGCTGATCGCATTGTTGGGGATGTCGATCTCGATGAGATCCCCGTCCCTCAGCAGCCCGATCGGCCCGCCGACCGCCGCCTCGGGACTGACGTGCCCGATGCAGGCCCCGCGCGTACCGCCGCTGAACCGCCCGTCGGTGATCAGCGCCACCGATTCGCCCAGCCCCGCGCCCATGATATAGCTCGTCGGGCTCAGCATCTCCTGCATGCCCGGCCCGCCGCGCGGACCCTCATAGCGGATCACCACCACGTCGCCTTCCTTCACCTTGCCCGCCAGGATCCCCTCGCACGCCTCTTCCTGGCTCTCGAAGATCACCGCCGGGCCGCTGTGCGTCAGCATCGCCGGCGCCACGCCCGCCGTCTTGACCACGCTGCCGTTCGGCGCCAGGTTCCCATACAGAATCGAAAGCCCGCCCCGCTGGGAATACGCGTTCTCCAGCGGGTGGATCACCTCGGGGTCCTTGATCTCCGCCTCCGCGATGTTCTCGCCCAGCGTCTTGCCCGTCACCGTCAGGCAGTCCAGGTTCAACAACCCCGGGATCTTGCTGATCTCTTTGAGGATCGCGCTGATCCCGCCCGCCCGATCCACGTCCTCGATATGAACCTGGCTCGAGGGCGAAACCTTGCAGATATTCGGGCACTTCTCCGAAATCGCGTTGATATGACTCAGGTCGAAATCGATATTCGCCTCGTTGGCGATCGCCAGCGTGTGCAGCACCGTATTCGTCGAGCCGCCCATCGCCACGTCGAGCGCCAGCGCGTTGTCCATCGCCTCCCGCGTGATCACGTCCAGCGCCTTGATGTCCTTCTTCACCAGTTCGAGGATCTGTTTGCCCGCCGCCTTGTACAGCTCCTGCCTTCGCGGATCGACCGCCAGGATCGTCCCGTTGCCCGGCAGCGCCATGCCGATCGCCTCGCTGAGGCAGTTCATCGAGTTGGCGGTGAACATCCCCGAGCAGCTTCCCTGCGTCGGACAGCCGGTCGCCTCCAGTTCCTTCAGTTCCTCCTCGCTGATCTTGCCCGCGTTGAACTGGGCAACGCCCTCGAAGATGCTGATCAGATCCACCGTCCTGCCGTCCTTGGTCTTGCCCGCCTTCATCGGACCGCCCGAGACGAACAGCGTCGGGATATTCAGCCGCACCGCGCCCATGAACATCCCCGGGATGATCTTGTCGCAGTTCGGAATGCAGACCAGCCCGTCGAAGCAGTGCCCGCGCACCATCGTCTCCACCGAGTCCGCGATCAGCTCCCGCGAAGGCAGCGAGTACTTCATCCCCGTGTGCCCCATCGCCACGCCGTCGCACACCGCGATCGTATTGAACTCGAACGGCACCCCGCCCGCCTCGCGAATGGCCGACGCCACCGCACGAGCCACCTCATTGAGATGCACGTGCCCCGGAACCACCTGCGAAAAGCTGTTGGCGATGCCGATGAATGGCTTGTCGAAATCCTCGCCCCGCAGACCACATGCATGAAGCAGGCCGCGATGCGGCGCCCGCTGAAAGCCCTTCTTGACGGTGTCACTTCTCATGCTCGTTCTCCAAATCCGTCGACAGAAATCGTGAGGGTCAAAGTCCTTAAGGTTAGCCGCCCATTGAGGATAAATAAAGGAAAATCGTTGTCTGGCCTCTCTGCCGCCCTATAATTGACGCTCCGGGGTGGGTGAAAAGACAACCTCGTTGAAGAGATTCGTGGGTGCTGCCAGGCCGCTATACGACAGTATCGGTTTTCTGGAAAGCCCTTGAGAAGTCTGGATCATGCTTGGATTTTGAGAACGATGACTTCAGCCGCTATCTTCTCGGCAAAACC
>CAZTGH010000089.1:0-16280 GCA_964612985.1 uncultured Pirellulales bacterium | reverse complement strand
CCAGTTCGTTCAGAAGGCTTTTCCTTTCTATCGGGAAGCCGTATCGCACCGCCGTAAAGACGTCGTCTTTGTCCTGACCGCGCTCCACGAGGCTTTTCGCTCCCTCCTTGATGACGCTCCAGATCCGCTCTCCCACCACGTCATCTCCTGATCCCGGATAGCGATTTGGGAATTCCCTGGCCGTCTTATGGAAACCCTCCAGGTCGGGGCGGTCATACGCAAAGAAGCCTTTGCCTGATTCGAGGCCGTAAGTCTCTTTCCGGTTCATCTCGACGACAACCTCGGGGACCGGTATGCCCATGGTTTCTTCCACGCGTCCAAAGATCTGGTACAGAGTATCATAGCCGATCAGGTCCATGGCCATGACACCACCGTAAGGCATATCGAAATAGTCGCGACACGAATACTCGATCGTCACCGGAGAATACGTCTTCATAAGATCAAACATCGCAAACATGACATTGTGCCAGATCTGGTTGAAGATATACCCCGGGCTCTCACCATTGACGATCGCTGCAGCAAACCCCCTCTCTTTGAAGGCATGCGCCATGGCTTCCAGGCGTTCTCTCTCTGTGTACTGGCCGGGACCTTGTAGTTCGACAAGCTTCCTGGTACGAAGATCCGGAAGGATGTGGGCGTTCATAAGCCTCTCAGGATGGGAGACCCGATTGGCATATGTGCTGCAGGGGATCGTAGAAGAGATCGTCGCCAAATAGGTGTCGTCGCTCACATGGTTGCTCAACTGCTCCAGAATGGAGCCCTTTAGCGAAAGATCCTCCGGAACCGCCTCGATGACGGTGCCCAGACGTACCGGGAGGTGATCGATCTGCGCATAGACGCCACGCAGGCCTTGCTTTACGGCACGTTGCCTTGCCTTTGAAGCGATATCGACACCATAGACACGGCTTCCTCGCCTGGCCAGATAGGCCGCTATTTCACCTCCCATGGTGCCCAGGCCGATCACGGCAACAGCGCAGAGCGGGCCATGCTCTGAGCGTGCTGCTGGCGACCACTTGCAGCCCAGGACCGATGCTCCCAAAAACATCATCGCTTCTCTTCGTGTCAAGTATCTCAAGGACCGTCTCCTTCTGTCGGCATGCGGTCGATTGGCGCCGGTCTGCGGCGTCTTTCCAACGTTTCAGATCAGAGTCACGGTTGTCAGCCGGAGATTTCTGTCATGTCGCGGCGGGCGTGAGTGAAGAGCACGTACATACACGGCATCAGGAACAGGGCCACCAGGATCTCCATCCCCAGACCACCGATCGCTGCGACCGCCATAGGTTGGAGCATATCGCCACCTTCCTCCAGATTCAACGCCAGCGGCAGAAATCCAATCATCGTAGTCACCGTAGTCATGATGCGTGGGCGTAGCCGTATCTTCGCGGCGTCTACGACCGCTTGACGCGCTGTCAGGCCCTGCTGATCCTGAAGCTCGCGGGCGTAGGTCAAGAGCAGGACGCCGTCGTTGACCGTTGCGGCCACGACCACCAGCACGCCGATGATGACCGTCGCGCCAAGGGGGAGGCTGGTAGCATACATCAGGAACACCACGCCGGCCAGGCAGACCGGCACACTGCCCAGAATCATCGTCGGTAGCTTCAGACTGTTGAACTGGACGGTGAGCACGATGAAGGCAAAGAAGATCGCAAAGGTGAGCACCGCCAGCACCGTGTCTTTCATATCCGCCATCATCTCGGCGCGACCGCCGAAGTCGAACTCGTAGCCGGCGGGTCGGTCGAGCCCCGCCAGAGCAACGCGCAGCGTTCGAACGCCCCCTGCCAGATCCCCGCCGGCGATATCTGCCTCGATGGTGACCTGTTTGATCTGGTCTTCCCGGATGATCTCCACGGGTCCCGACGCCGGGACGACGGCGGCAATGTCCCGTAACCGGAGCAGATCGCCTTGAGCACAGGTGAGCGGAAGGTTCTCCACATCCTGGCGCGTGGTCAGCCGCTCTTCGGGAACCACGAGCCGGATGTCGTAGTACTCCGTGCCATCCCGGTATCGGCTCGCCACGGCTCCCGTGATCAACGAGCGCAGAGATGTCGCCACATCGGAGGCAGACACGCCCAGTTCGGCCGCCTTGACCCGATCCACCTTGACCTGGTACTCGGGTTTGGACAGATCCATCGAGATCAGCACGTTTTGAAAACGGTCCAACTCGGCAATCGTCCTCGCGGTCCGGCTCGCCAGGTCCGCCAGCGTCTCCATGTCCTGCCCGCGAACCTGCACGACGACGTCCGACGAGCGCATGCCATGGATGCCTTTGATGGGCATCTGCCGGACCATGGCTTGGCCGCCGGGAGGCTGGAGTTTGCCGATGAGCTGGCGGAGACGCAACACATACTCCTCCGTGCTGACGTCGCGCGCCGCTTTCGGCACCAGTTGAATGTCCACCTCGCCTTCGTTGGCAATTTCGTAAGTCGTCAAGCCTTTCACCTGCCCGCCGGCAAGGGTGAACATGCTGTAGATCAGCGGATCGCCCGCAAGCTGGGCTTCAATCCGGCGCAGCGCACGGTCGGTCTCATGCACGGAGGCGCCCGTTGGCAACTTGACCTTGACCAGGATGCGACCATCGTCGATCAAGGGCAGGAATTCGCCGCCGAGCCGTCCCAACAACACGAGGGCCGCGACCAGCCCCACGAGGAAAACCGACACCGCCACCCAACGCCATCGTATGACCCGATCCAGCATCCAGCCATAGCCATCTGTGAACCGAGTGAACAGCCGTTCGAACCAGCCGGCCTGCCGTTGCGGGTGGCTCCCGCCGAACAGGATCGCCGTGATCATCGGGGTCACCGATACGGCCACCGCGAGGCTGATGACGACGATGCCGGCAATGACCAGGATCAACTCACGAAACAGCAGGCTCGTCAAACCCGGCACCAGCAAAAACGGCACGAATAGGGCCAGAAATGACAGGGTCGCGGCCACCAGGGCTGGTCCCACTTCCGTTGTCGCATCCACCGCGTGCCCGGCGGCATCCGTTTCGGGTTCTGCACGCCTCAACCGCGAGATGTTCTCGACGACGACGATGGAATTGTCCAGCACCACGCCGATGGCGACGACCAGTCCGCCAAGAGAGAAGATGTTGAGAGAGAAACCCGCCACTTTCATCAGGCCAAAGTTGAGTACCAACGTCAGTGGCAGTGCGATGACCATGACCAGGACCTGCCTGACACTGCCCAGAAACAGGTAAACCACAATCATCAGCAGTACGGCGGCCGAGATCGCCGCGTTGCGCACACCCGTCAGCGCCTGCTTCACGTAGACGGCCTGGTCTTCCACATAGTCGAGCTTCACTCCCTCCGGGAGTGTGGGCTCCAGGTTGTGCAAGAGTTGACTCACCGCCTCGGCTACCTGCACGGTATTCGCCTCGGCCTCTTTCAGTACCGAGACTTTGGCGCACTCGGTTCCGTTGAAGCGCGTCATCACCCGCACGTCCTCGTGACCATCGACCACCTCGGCGATGTCCCTCAGGTAGACCTTGCGGTGCTCGTCGGCCATGATGACGACGGCGCCAATGTCTTCGATGCTTGAGAACTCGCCCATGGTGCGGGCGATGATCTCCTTGGGACCTACCGTCACCCGCCCGCCCGTCACTTCGACGTTCTCGACCGCGATTCGCTTGATGACGGTATCCAGCGAAAGCCTGTGTTTCTCCATCGCAGCCGGATCGAGCAGGATGCGAATCTCGCGTTCGAGTCCGCCGATCACTTCCGTTCCCGCCACGCCGCGCACGGCCAGGATCCGGTCCTGCAGCCAGTTGTCGGCCCAGTCCCGCAGTCTCACGGCGCTCCAGCGGCTGGAAATGACCGTCAACTGCATCACCGGAAGCTGTGACGGATCGGCCTTGTATACATACGGCGCCTCAATGTCAGTGGGCAGGTGCTGCTGGGCGCGCGTCAAGGCGGCCAGGACATCCTGGAACGCTACGTCGACGTCCGCGTCGTACTCAAAATACACGTCCAGCGCGTAAAGCCCCTCGATGGAAGAGGAGTTCAGATAGTCCAAACGGTCGACCGTGGCCATGAGACGCTCCACCGGGTCGGCAATGTCCGTGTCGATTTCTTCCGGCGTGGCCCCGGGCCATCTGATCTGCACCTTGACGAGCGGATAGGTGATAGTGGGCAGATAATCCACCGGAAGCCGCCAGAAACCGTAGACTCCCAGGACGACCAGCGCCACGATGATGGCGCCAGTAGCCAGGCGGCGATGGACGGCGTATTGCGTCAGCTTCATCGATCGCCGCCTCTCATACCCATCCGGCTGCCTGCCCCTGGCCCAGACTTGCCCCCCGCCTGTCCTGGACCAGGCATGCGCACTTCTATGCCGTCCTTGAGCTTCTCATTCCCTGTGACCACGACGTTCTCACCCGCCTGCAACCCGGTCAGTATCTGCACGCGACCGGCCTGTTCGATGCCTGTCGTCACCTTCCGCATCACGGCCTTTCCCTCGGCGACGACATAGACGACCTGGGCGTCGTTTGGCATTTGCACGACCGCCTGTTGCGCTACAGTGATGGCGTCCGGCACTGATTCCAGAACCAACTGGACCCGGGCGAACATCCCGGGCATCAATTGGGTCGGTTCGTCAGACCGCAGCTCGATCGTGCGTGTCCGCATACGCCGATCCAACTCCGGATAGGCTCGGACCACCTTGCCGGCGAGCCTCTCACCTGCGCGCGAATCCAGCGATACCTGCGCGGCCATTCCTTCCTGAACAGCTCCCGCGTAACCTTCCGGCACAGCCACACGAATCACCAGCGAAGACAGGTCCGCCATCTCCAGCAGGGGCATCTTCGCCGCAGCCATATCACCCCGCCGGACGTGGACCTGCGTGATCGTCCCCGCGAATGGGGCAGGGATCGTGCATTCGGCCAGCCGGGCCCGGGCCAGGTCCAGCTTGGCCAGCGCCTCTTTGACCGTGGCCTCCTGCACAGCGATGGCCGTCTTGGTGGAACCGGCTTTCAGCATCTCGAGGTGGCGCCGGGCAGAGGCGAGTCTGGCTTGCTGACCTGTGTGCTCCACGCGAGCCTTCTCCAGCGACTCGCCGGGCAAGGAGCCGCTCTCGACCAGCTTGGCGATCCGATCATGGTCGGCCTGAGCGAAGGCGGCGGCTTCCTCCAACTGCCGCACAGATTCGTGGGCCTTGGCGATCTCCTCCGGCCGCGTCCCTGCCTTGAGGTCCGCCAGTTTTGCCCGGGCCACCTCCACAGCCGCCTCGGCTGTATTCACTTCGGCGCGATAGAGTTCCCGATCGATCTCAATGAGCTTCTGGCCTTCCTGCTCGATACAGTCGCCTTCACGCCACGGACAGTAGCTGATCGGCCCCTCTACGGTAGCAGAGATCGCGACCGACTCTACGGCCACCGTCTCTCCCGTCAGCTCCAGCAGTCGCGAGATGGGTTCCGTTCGCACCACTTCTACAGCCACGACCGGAATCCTCTTCTGCTTTTGCCCTGCGCCGGGGTCTCCCTCGGTTTTTTCCGAAGCAAATGTCCGGACGAGAAATACGCCGACGACAGCAAGCGTTGCGAAAGTCAGTGTTATCAGGGCGGTTCGTCTTCTCATGATTTCCCCGTTGCCAGTTTCAATTGGGCCAGGGCGACCTGGTAGTCTGCCAAGGCTCGGTAGTAGTTGGTTTGTGCATCCAGCAAAGCGGCTTGCCCATCCAGAACATCCACGATGGCGCCTTTGCCAAGCTCGTACTTCTCCCGCTCGATGCGAAGACTCTCCTGGGCCTGTTCCACAGATGCCTGAATCGTGGCGATGCGTTGCTGCGATGACTCCACATTGAGCAACGCCGTTTCGACGTCTAAACGGATCTGAAGTTCGAGCTTACGGAGACGTTCTCTCATGGCAGCGAGATTGGCCCGTTGTTCCTGAACCTGGGCATTGATCTGTCCGCCCTCAAAGATCGGAATCTCGGCGCCGATGCCGATCCGGCCGATGTCGTCCAGTTCATTGCCGGTGCCCGTCGTCGGTCCAGCGGCCCATCGGCCACCGTAGGAGCCTTGCAGAAAGACGGCGGGCGCATGGCCGGCCCGAGCTATTTCCACGGCGCGATCCTGCGCGTCAAGGGCCGATTGAGCGGCCAGATAATCATCGCGACTCGACCAGGCTGTCGCCAGAGCCCTTTCAAACTCTGGAATGAATGGGTCCTCGTCCGACTCCAGGTTTCCCTGAACACCAAACGTCTCGCTTTGGTCCTCCAGGCCAAGCAGAGACGCCAGGGCCCGATGCTGGATCGCCAGGATGTTCTGCTCCTGCACCAGACGCTGTCGGACATCCGCCAGACGGACCTCGGTACGAAGTCGGTCTACCCTGGCGGCCTTGTTGGCCGCGATCAGATCGCCTACCTGTTCGAGGTGTTCTTCCAGGGTCTTCTGCGAGAATTCGAGCGACTCGACCACTTTGTCTTGCGCCAGAAGGCTGAAGAAGACGCTGGAGACATTGAAGACGAGTTCCTCCCGGCTGCGGGCCAGACGATGCTCCGCCACCTGTTCAAGCAACTCGGCGGCCTTGATCTGATTGACCAGCCGTCCCCCCGTGAAGATCGGCATGGTCAGAACGAGGTCGCCGGTGACAATGTCGTGACTCAGCATGGCCGGATCGCCCGGTTGACGCACGGGAAGCAGGCGCTGTTCGTCGAGGTGGTGAGCGTAGCTGCCCACCGCACTGAGTCTTGGCCATCGTGCTCCCACCGCGTAGTCATACCGGGCGCGAGCCGCTTCGGAATCCCAGCCGGCCGCCGCAACGTCAGGATTGTTGGCCAGCGCGATGACAATGGCTTCGGTCAACGTCAACGGCCCTTCCGGCGCTTCCACAGAGGGCACTTCCACATTCGCCCCTGTAATGGGCGCTTCTGGGACTGCCACTGATCGGTATGGCTCGCTGGGGGAGGAAAGCCTACAACCGCCAAGTAAGAGCACAGCCAAAAGAGTGTATATCGTTCTCACGGGTCTTCTGCAGCCGGGGGCGGCATTCATCGTTTCCGGTTCTTCTGGGCATATATGAATCATGGTTACCTACACAAATGGCTTCTGTGTTCACTCGGCCTCTTTGACAAACCTGAGCCAGACGCCTGTCCCCGCCCGTGGATCGTCTGGGGGCAATGCGCCCTGGCCAACGACTTCGAAATGCGTGATACCCGCGTCGTTCGCCCACTGGCGAAGCGTGTCAGGATCTCGGAGGCGAGCGAATTGCTTCGCTTGCGGTGAATCGGGCTGTGGATGGCCATGCCTCCGGCGCATGAATTCGCTACGGGCCCATTGGGGATAATTGCTCCCCAGGCCGCCCCCGATCATCGCCTTTCCACCAGGTTGCAGCACGCGATAGATCTCTTGCATCCCTTTGACTGGGTCGCGCCAGAACCAGATCGAGCCGCGACTGAAGACGAGGTCCACCGAATTGTCCGGCAGCGGCATCTTCTCGGCCACCCCCACGACGGCGACCAGCCGGTTCCCCAACCCCGCCTTCCGGCCCTTCTCCAGTGCCTGGGAAAGTGCGTTGGCGTCAGGATCCAACAGTATGATCGTGCTCTCAGAGGCGGCGCGATTCTGCGATGACGCCACGGTCAGTCCAACGCCACCGGACCCGGCGCCCAAATCCAACCAGACGCCTGCCTCGGGCTTGCACCACTCTAAAATGTCCGCTGCGATGTACGGATACCAGTTCGGTAGGGGGCCATTGGCATGCTTTGACGACGTGGCATCCTCGGATCGAGCCGGACCGGGCAGAACAAACACCCCCAGCGCGATTGCCAGGATCGATTTGCAGGTGATGTTCCCGATGCATTTCATATAGACACTCTTTCCTTTCCCCAAAGACCACTCGATGGCAGACCCCCCAGCCGGAACAGAGTTCATTGCGTGTCTCCGCCGTCCGTAGGCAGTGGCTCACTCGACACGCCCATCATACGGCCCGGCCCTTCGCAGACGCTGCGCTGACGGATCAAATCGAACAGGGTCTTCTGCTGCGCAGTCGTCAGGACTTCCTTTTCTGCAAGCAGGTGCTCAACGACGAGTTGCTGCATCTGCTCTTGGCCGTTGCGAATCTGCTTTTGTTTGGCAGCGATGGCTTGTCGATCCGGCTCATCGATCGCAATCAAATCGATCAACTCGGTTCGCAGACGATTCATATCTGCGCTGAGCGTCTGCGACCTGCGCCGGAACTCTGTGAAACGAGGTTCGATCTGTTGCCATTGTTCGGCCGTCACGTTCAGCCTTCGGTGCAGCGGACACCAGATCTCGCCACCATGCTTCAGGTCCGCCGCCAGGAGCGGTGAAGCCACCCGTACTCCCCAGATCCCAAGGAATGCCACATTCAGGGCTACCGACAACACGATCAGTAATGGGGCAATCTTCTTCCACATGATCAGTATCCTCCCTCGTTCGCCGTCGCGACGAGCGTCAGGTAGCTGCCCGCCAGCGACCCCTCGGGCACCTCGCTCAGAACGTCAAGCTGATACGTACTAAGAGGGTCGCTCTGTCCGGCTGAAGCCATCCGGCCCACCGATGGAGCCACGGTCCATCCCATCATCAATCCCGCAGTCAACCCGACGACGAGGACCGCCGCAGCCGCCAGGTGCATCGGCGCTGACGCGAGCCGCCACCAGCGCAAAAGGTCCCACGCAGGAACGGGCTCCGCCTGGCTGCGTCGCTGAGCCGCAGTCATCACCCGCGCTGCAAAACCTGGCGGAATCGGAGGTGTTTGTACACCCGCCAGAACCCCAGCCACGGGATCAATACGTCCCAGGGCCGTTCGGCAAGCCGCACACTCAGTCAGATGGGCCTGTATCCGCTGACGAGTATCCACCGGCACCTGGCTGGAAGCAAACGCCTTCAACTGTCCTTGTACATCTTTACAGTGCATCGACCGTCTCCTTACCCAGAACAAACGAACAAACCGGCAGAATCCCCCTCAGAAAAGAATCAACTTTCGAAAAGTCCCTTCAACCGCGGTTCGAGAGCCGCCTTGGCGCGGGCCAGGAGGCGCTCCATCGCCTTGACGCTACGGCCCATCGCGTCGGCCATTTCAGTCCCGCTGAGTCCTTCGAAATAACGCAGTACCATCGCCATGCGATAGTCCGGCGGCAAAGCGTTCAGGGCGGCCTGGATCAGGGCGTCACGCTCTGCCTCGGCCGCCTGCTGGGATGGGGAGAGTGCATCGTCAATCGACAGTGGTAGACTGTCCGTGACCGTCGGACGCTTCTTGCGGGCGTGGTCAATGCATAGGCGGTTGAGAATGCGGAGCAGAAACGTGCGGAAGGTGGCTGTCGGCTGGTATCGAGGCGCCGCGTCGAGGACCTTCAAAAAAGCCTCCTGGGCTAGATCCTCCGCTTCGGCGGCGTCTCCAGTGAAGCGGTAGGCCACACGCCACGCCTCGGCCTGGTGACGCAGGACGATCTGCTCGAAGGCGCCCAGGTCACCATCTCTGACGGCCAGCATGAGATCTTCATCGCTTCGCACAGACGGCCTCGATCCGCAGTGTCCAGTCCTTCTCCTGCCGGACACCCGGGAAATCCTCCGGGGCGTTGATCACGTGAATAGTGCCTCCCCTGAGTTCTCTGGCCGGGTGCTCCTTATCGATGGGCCATGATCCATCACCGGCGCCTCGGCGTCGCGAAACCTCCGGCAGGTAGCCAAGCCAGATGTGGCCGCCGCCATAGCTGTGTCCTGCGGCGCCGCACATGATCGCCGACCAGGCACAGAAGCGAATCTCCCTGGCGGCAGGCGCATCGAGTGCGAGCTCATACCACGGCTCCGTGATGACGATAGGCTTTTGTGGGCTCATCGCATAGGTCTGCGAGACGACGGTGGGTGCGTACTCGTTCCGCCAGCGCGCGTGGGCCGTCTGGCTCTGGTTATAGTCCAGCCATGGCTCGTTGTGGAGTACCTCTGCGGTAGACGACTGAGGCGCCTCGGCATCACCGGACCAGACGGGTGGAGTGGGGTGCGTGCCGAGAATATGATCGAATGGATCTTCCGCGGCGGCAAAGAAATGCCCCCGACTGTCCCAACTCTGCGATTCGCCCCCCACCAGCCGGATATAGGCTTCGTGCACCAGTGCGGTGGCTTGGAGTGTCTGACCGGGCGGTTCGTGGGAGAGCTTCTGGGCGGCCAGGATACGTAGTTCTTCGTAGACCACAGGGAGCAGTTCGTCTGTAGCCCTCGCGTCCCCCCGTTCGATGGCGTTCAAGATGCGCGTGACGTCCATCATGCCAACTCCCCACCGTGTCGGACCGCTGATCCGTCCATTCTGCCTGAAACGGCGGCGGATTTCAAGTCTTGAAGAGCCCGCACAGGGAGTTCGCCCCCTCATCCCGGAGATAAAATGGACCGGCGTTTCATTCCCCTCCAGCCCGTTGCAGGATGTGTGCATGGGTCGCGGGGCGAAGTCTGTTCTGGCCTCATCGCGAAGTCACGAATCTGCACCTCGTCGATCAGGTCGGAAAAGAAGGCTTGGGGTGTCATGTCTTTGTTGCGGTCGATGTTCAGACCGCAGTCGATAAGTTCATCATACCCACTCCGCCCGACGCGGTCGTATTGTGGGAACTACGTATTTTGTCTGGCGGCCGAGTCAGGGCCAGTGCCGCAGCAGGCCCAGCCGGGCACACTTCTTGACCAGATCAACTATGCCGTCGGCGTCGAGTTTGCACATGATGTGGCTGCGGTGCACCTCGATCGTCCTGCGGGAGCGGTGGAGTTGCAGGGCCATTTCATCCGTCGTGCAGCCCTGGAGCATCAGGTCGAGCACCTGCTGTTCCACTTGGGCCAAAGGGCGCTTGGGTAGCGAGTCATGGTGGACCGTCTCCCACAGGGCGGCGTCAATCGCCGAGACCAGAAGCCGGCTCTCCGGCGGCCGTTCCAGGCAATCGGCGGCTCCGGCCTTCATGGCGCGGACGGCCACTTCAATATCGCCGTGATCGACCAGCACCACCACCGGCACCGACGGCCTGATCCGCCTGGCGCCGAGCAGAAGTTCCAGCCCCTCGATGCCCGGGCGCCGGGCGTTGCTAATGAGCAACTGACATGGCCGGGTCCTCAGGCCATTGAGACACTCGGCCGCACTGCGAAACGGTGTGACCTGCACATCGAGCTGACCGAGTATGGCCCGGACAGTTCCGGTACTTCTCTTCTCGCCGTCGGCATAGAACACCTGCGTCAGCGAACGCATCACGTCGGCCTCCTGCCTGCGGCCTGCACCTTCCCTGTCTCGCATGTTCGCATCTCCCATATGCCGTCATCGATGACCCGAGCCCAGCCGCCACGGGCTGGCCTTCGCCAAGACCGGCCAGCCCATGTGTGCTGCGTGTTTGTAGTGTGCTCGTAAGAGCATACCTTCCAAAAGCTAACGCCTCACGGCGTCACTACGAACGAGGGCTTACGGGCGAACGATGCGGCTGTAGATGCGCACGTCGTCGATCAGGCCGGACCAGGCGGTGCCCGGTGCCTCGCCGACGCCGATCGTGAACGACCCGTCGGCGATCGTCAGGTCGCCCTGCGCATCCCTGGCCACCTCCTGGCCGTCCACGTACAACATGCGCTCGGTCCCGTCCCAGACTAGGCCGATCCGGTGCCACTTGCCGTCGGTGATGACGACATCGGAGAAGCCGTGCGCCATCGACCGCCCGTTACCCGTCAGCTTGGTCATCAGGCTGCCGTCGATCGGATTGGCCAGCAGCCAGCCGGGCGTCGTGCCGTGAGAGAGCACGACCTGACCGGGCGCACCGCCCTTGACCCAGGCCGCCACACTGAAGGGTTCAGCGCCAAGGCCATGGACGATCATCGTCGACACACAGCCCGTCACGCCATCCAACTCCAGCGCTCCGCCCACCATGCCTGCCTCCGGCTGCCAGCTCGCGCCGCCGATCACCGTGCCGTCACAGTCCCCAGCACTATCGCCGGCAATCGTGCCCTCGGTCTCGTCGAACGCCCAGTGCGCGATCAGGGTCGGATCGACCACCTCGGTCCCGATGTACTCGGCGAGAACCTTCAGGTCCTCGGCATCGACCACGCCGTCGCCCCAGGCATACGGACCGATGTCACACAGCGGATCAGTCCCGCCCAACTCCATCACCATCACAAGAAGGTCCTTGCCATCGACCTGACCGTCGCCGGTGAAGTCCACGATGGGAATGATCGGGGCCAGCCACAGGTCGTCACCGCCAAGGGGTTCCCCGTTCTCCTGAGCTTCATAGACGTAGGCCCATTGCCCATCGGGTGTTACTGTTACACCCCCTAGCTCGGCACGGGATGTATTGAAAGAAGGCCCCAGGTTCACCGGTTCGGTCCAAGCCGCGCCTTTGAAGGAGCGACGGGTCATCCACATGTCCCAACCGCCCACTCCGCCGGAACGGCTGTCCGCGCCGATGAAGAGGGTCAGGCCATCAGGGGAGATCCCCATGGGAAAGTCACGTCCGGAAGTGTTGACCATGGGACCGAGGTTCACCGGCGGACCCCACGGGTCCAAGGGGGTGGCCCGCGTGCTCACGAAGATGTCCGCCATGCCGATGGTGCCCGCGCGCCAACTGCTGTAGAACAATTCCAGATCATCGGGCGAGATGACCCCAAGGTAGTCACTGCCCCAGCGCCCGTCGCTGCCTCCGTCGGGCCCGTTGAGGACCGGGCCCATGTTGACGCGGGGCTCCCAGGGTGCGTCTTTCGTAGGCCGCGTCGCCGTGTACAGGTCCGGGAGGTAGCCGGTGGTCTGTGCATACAAGTATAATGTCAGGCCGTCTGACGATATGCTCGAAGCACGGTCGTAGCCGGTGCTGTTGATTCCCGCTCCCAGATTGACCGGTCGTCCCCAGGGGTCGTTGACACTTGCCCGCTTGCTCATCCAGATATCGTCGGCGCCGTATCCGCCGGGCCGATTGGAGAAAAAGTATAACTCCAGGCCATCCGGTGAGATGATCGGCCCATAGTCGTTCTGCGGAGAATTCACGGTGGGTCCCAGATCCACGGGCTGGCCCAACACGAAATCCGCACGTGCCGCCGGGACCTGCGGGTCTGGCAGCAGACAGAGTCCCAACAATGACATGACAACCATCGGAGTCTCAAACACTTTCATCTCACACCTTCCTTTCTGCCCAAAGGCAGCACGTAGTAGTACCATTCCGTCTTCCTGCCGTTCCAGGAAGGCAACGAGTTGATAATCGGAGGGCCCGCTGAAAGCTCGCATGAGAGCCCACGGCCCGGCGAGATCAAAGCCCGGAGGGAACCCCGGATGGAGAGCGGCCCAATACCGCCGCGCGTCGGCACGCAGCTTGGCATCCTCATGCAACGACCGGTAGTGCTCCGCGCGATGGAGGTAGTTGTTCGCGTCCGTGGGGTCAGCATCGATCCTGCGGGTCCAGAAGTCGGCCAGTTCCTGGAAGTGCTCGTCTATCGTCTGACCGGGGCCCAGCGTTTCGACCACAGACACACTCGGGTTAAGGTCAGCGGTCCAGACCTCCCAGAACGGCAAGTCCAATGTGAACACCAGCTTTGTGCCCTCCGGCGACCAGGAGCCCATATCGACCTGCCCATCCAGGATCTTCAACGGCTCACGCACGTCAAGACGATAGATCCACAGCCCTCCCCTCTTCTCGGGGCCGGTACCGCGCAGGCATAGTTCGTCGCCCTTCGGAGACCAAGCCACCAAGCTCGAGTTGTAGAAGGGTACTTCCCACTCGGCCACCAAGGTCTGCGAGGCCACGTCCTTGACTTTCAGGCGGTTGCCTTCCACATACCCGACGCGCTGGCCGTCCGGCGACAGGGATGGGTAGGCAATGGAGCACGACATGATCCGTTTTGGCTTGGCGTCCGTACTGGTGATGGAGATCGAGCAGAGCGTGCTATCCACACGGGACTGGTAATAGATATGCGTTGAATCCTGGCTCCATGAGGGCCAGCCCCCTCGGGCCAGACGCCGGGGCAGCGTCCCGTCCGCTTTCATGACCCAGACCTCTTCATCCGCCCGTCGCTCCTCATAATTTCTGCGCTCAACGGTAGCCAATTCCGCCAGCCGCAGGGCCTGGCGATCCCGCACGAAGGCAATGTACTTGCCGTCGGGCGACCATGTCGGGTCCTTGCCAGGGAGAATCAGCAGATCGGTTTCCTTCGTAGCGGGGTCGAAGACGCCCACACCATTGTAGCCCCTCACCCCCATGCTGTAGGCCAGCTTCTTCCCATAGGGTGACCAGTGGGCGGTGAATCCATCCGTGGTCAGGCGGCGGGCCTTGGCGGATAGGCTACGATAGGTCTCGTCGGCCTCCACCAGCGGCCAAAAGGCTCTCCCGGCAGGCTCTCGATCAGGTGGATGCCAGGCACGTCCGGCTTCCAGAGCATCAAATACGTACTTGGCGCACCAATCCTCAAAGTGAACACGCGACTCCGGGCCGGAGCGAAGGATCTGACGGAACACCTCTCTGGCCGCGTTATAGTCGCCACGGGCCGTCTGCGCGCAGAACAGGTAATGTTGGAACACGGGCTTATCCGGCCACTGCCTTAGGGATGCGCGTGTGTCCGCAATGACCTGCTCATAGTCGCCCATCCGCAGGAGGGTCTCGCAGCGCTGGATGGACAGATCGAGATACGGCGGACTGTCCTTGGGCGTGAGGGCCATCGCACGGTCATACTGCACCATCGCTTCGGCATACTGGCCCAACTCGCGCAGGGCCATCGCCCGCAGGGAATAGCCCGGTGGATCGCGCGGCCGCAGGATCGTCATGGCAAATGCATCATCCCGCAGCCGGTCATACTTGCGGGACGCATAGTACGTGTAGGCGCGGAGCCGCCGGGATTCGTAGTGGCCGGAATCGAGCTGCAAGGCCTGGTCGAGCGAGGCAAGCTGCTCTTTGACTGTGATGGCGGTCATGGCCCGCAGGAAATAGGCTTCAGCGGTCTCCGGAAGCAAGGTCTCGGCCTGCCGGCGGTGCTCCTCGATCTCTTGCAGCCTTTCGGCGTTGGGCGATTCGCCCTCCCACAGGATGCGGGCCAGCAGCGAATGGGCCGCCCCGCCAACCTCCGGCTTCTCATCAAGCAGACTACCGAGCACGGCCACGGCCTCTTTCGATTGGCGGTTGTCTACAAGAATGGTGGCCTGAAGAAGCTGAGCTTCTGCTCCGGCGTGCGGGCTGTTGAGGATGGGCTGGATCGTGTCGAGGGCCGCGTCACGCTCGGCCTTGGCATACTGCTCGCGAGCCTGGGACAGGATGTTGCGGTGCTTGAAGCCCTCGGCCTCGGCCAGCTGCGCCCGGTCCCGGTTCCACATCGACAGGATCACGACCACCACGCCGGCGACAGCCGCCAACGCGAAGGCCGAAACCACCTGCGAACGATGCCGGCGCAGGAATCTCTCCACACGATAAGCGACGTCCGGCCCTCTTGCGAGAACCGGCTCATGCTCCAGATGGTGGCGGATGTCTTCGGCCAAGCCGCTGGCGGTTTCGTACCGCCGGGCGCGGTCCTTCTCCAGGGACTTCATCACGATCCAGTCGAGGTCGCCCCGAACCGCCTTGCGCAACAGGTCGGGCGTGCAGCCGCGACGCTTGGCGATCTCGGTAGAGGTCTCGCCGAGGGTGCTGAGCTTGGTGGAGGGCTTGGCCGGTTCCTGTTCCCGGATGACCCGCTGCATCTCGATGTAGCCGGCCTTGCGAAGCTCTTCTTCGCTGAAGGGTGTGGTCCCGGTCAGCAGTTCATAGAGCAGAACGCCCAGGGAGTAGATGTCCGTGCGGGTGTCGATATCCAGATCGCTTAGTTCCGCCTGTTCGGGGCTCATGTAGGCGGGTGTGCCGATGATGTGGGCGTAGCGGGTGAACAGCGTCTTTTCCGTGAGCTTCTGGTTTGTGGCCTTGGCAATGCCGAAGTCGATCACCTTGGGCACTGGTCTGCCGTCATGGTGGGTGACCATGACGTTGGAGGGCTTCAGATCACGATGGATGATGCCTTTCTGGTGGGCGTGCTGGACGGCGTTGCAGACGGCCAGGAACAGCCCCAGCCGGTCTTTGGTGCCCAGGTTGTTCTTGTCGCAGTACTCGGTGATCGAGACGCCCTGGACGAGCTCCATGACAAAGTACGGCCGCCCCGTCTCGGTCGCCCCGGCATCCAGCACTTTGGCGATACTCGGGTGGTCCATCATGGCCAGGGCCTGCCGCTCGGCCTCAAAACGAGCGATCACCTGCCGGGTGTCCATCCCCAGCTTGATGATCTTCAGGGCCACCTTCCGCCGGATCGGCCGCTCCTGCTCGGCCATGTACACCACCGCCATCCCCCCCTCGCCGATCTTCTCCAG
>CAZTGH010000088.1:9338-16403 GCA_964612985.1 uncultured Pirellulales bacterium | reverse complement strand
ATGTTCGGACGCTTCCAGGGCAGGACTGCGATGTGATCCGCTACGACCTGGAACGCATGCTCGCCCGGCTGACGGCTGAGGTGCCCTGCTTCGAGGCGGCGCTTTCGGTCATCCGCTCGGTCGGCGCCATGGAGACCGACGCGAACTGCGAATTCGTCCAGACCTTCTGCTCCGTGCTCGGCGTGGACCAGACCAACGTCGTGGGCTTTACGACCGACGCACCGCACCTGGCACCGCTGGGGGCGCCGATCGTGATCTGCGGACCGGGCGAGCCCAAGCAATGCCACCAGGTGGACGAGCACATCGCGATGGCCGACCTGGAAGAGGCGAAGAGTCGCTTCCGTGACGTCCTGTTGCGATTTCTCACGTGAGCGGCGGTCAGCCGGCGTCCTGGCGCGTCACGCGGGTGAAGAATTTCACGGATTTCGCTCTTTTTTCCGGCACTTGTTCTTGACCTGGACCGACCGTGTCTATAAATTCAAGTTTTGGTGCGGCTTTTGATGAGAATAGTCACATGATCCATCTGGGGAACAACACGGCCAGGCAGCGTACCGGTCACGACGTGACCCGGCTGTGGGCCCGCGCGCACATTGCCACCACGACGCCTTGCGTCATTGTGGCTAAGGCCATGTGCTTTGTGGAGGGCGCTCCCTAAGAGGATTCCATCGCACTCGAATCAACCAGCGAAAGCCTTTCAGGGAGCACGAGACCCTGAAAGGCTTTTTTCGTTCTATCAACTGTATGCCGAGGGCTTGGAGGCGGCGCGGCCGCCCGCATGGCAGTACGACGAGAAGAAACCGTGCGGCTGGATCATGAAAGGGCTGCTGGAGAAGGCGGGGTTCCGCGTGCAGAAGGCGGAGTATCCGGACGAATTCCTGGCGGCGTACCTCTGCACGCGGAAGGACGCGTGACCATGGGACAGCGAGACACATCGAAGGCCAATGAGCGTGGAGGCGTGCTGCTCATGCTGGCGTCGACGGTGGCTTTCTGCCTGATGTCGGTGCTGGTGATCACCGCCAGCGCGATTGTCTTGTGGAAGAACGCTGCGTCGCGGGCGGCGCAGATTTCGCGTGACGTAGAAGGCGTTTTCGAGCGTAATGGAGCATAGATCATCGGTAGACGGGTCCTGGACGCTGCAGAGCGGACCACGATCCGCCTGGAGCGATAGATAGAGAGGTGAGATGATGGAAGTCGTAGTGGAGCCAATGACCGATGCCGACTGGTCCGAGGTGGCGGTGATCCTGCACGAGGGGATCGCGACGGGCAATGCCCGGTTCGAGGACACGGTGCCGAGTTGGGAGGATTTTGACCGGACGCACCTGCCGATCTGCCGGCTGGTGGCCCGGTCGCGCGACGGGGTGGTCGGATGGGTGGCGCTCGGGGCGGTTTCGCAGCGTCCGGTGTACGCCGGGGTGGCGGAGGTCAGCATCTACGTCCAGGCGTCGGCACGAGGACAGGGGGTAGGAAAGGCCCTGCTCGATGCGGTGATCGGCAAGTCCGAGGGGGCGGGGCTGTGGATGCTCCAGGTGGGGATCTTTCCCGAGAACACCGTGAGCCTGGCCCTGCACCGGCAGTGTGGCTTTCGGACCGTCGGTATCCGCGAGCGGATCGGGAAGATGAACGGGCACTGGCGGGACGTGGTCCTGCTGGAACGAAGAAGTGCGCTGGTGGGGATCTGAGGAGACCAGCGATGGCGATTCGACCGGCCGATGCGGATGAGGTACACGTCATGGTGAGTCTGTTGCGGCGGGCGTGTGCGACGGTTGCCGAGCAATTCGGTTTGACGGAGGAGAACTGCCCCAAGAGCCCCGCCTTCTACACCGAGGAGCGGGCGCGGGCGGACCTGTCGCGGGGTGTGCGATACTACTTCCTGGAAGAGAACAATGAGGTGTGCGCCTGTGTGGCTTTGGAGAAGGCGAGCGCGGAGGTAGGCTACATGGAACGGCTGGCGGTGTTGCCCGAATGCCGGGGCCAGGGCTGTGGGCGGTCGCTGGTCGAGCACGTGCTGGCGGAGGCTCGATCGATAGGGCTTGGGCGCGTCAGCATCGGCATCATTTCCGAAGATACCCGGCTCAAAGCGTGGTACCGCCGGCTCGGATTCATCGAGACGGCCACCAAGACGTTCGAGCACCTGCCGTTTACCGTAGCGTTCATGGAGATTGCGTTACAGGGATCGCCCAACCAGAGAGAACCCGAACCTACCGTCACCGATCAAGAGGAGTCCTGATGTCGCCGCTTTATGCACCGAGAATGGGTACGATCCCGAAGTCGTTCGTTCGTGAAATCCTGAAGGTCACGCAGGACCCCGAGGTGATCTCGTTTGCGGGGGGCCTGCCGAATCCGCGGTTCTTTCCCACAGAGGAGATCGCCCGAGCGGCGGCCGAGGCCCTGAACGGCGCCAGCGGGTCGGCCCTGCAATACGGGACCACCGAGGGATATGCGCCGCTGCGGGAGTATGTCGCACAGCGGTATCGGACGACGTCAGGACTGGATGTGTCGGCTGATGAGATCCTGATCACCAACGGCTCACAGCAGGGATTGGACCTGATCGGCAAGGTCTTCATCGACCGCCAGACGGCGATCGCGATCGAACGGCCCGGGTACCTGGGCGCGATCCAGGCGTTCTCGGTGTATGAGCCGCAGTTCTGTCCGGTGTCTTTGCATGCCGACGGAGTGGACCTCGAGCGGCTCGACGAGGTGATGCGGACGCAACCGGTACGGTTCTTCCATACGGTGATCAACTTCCAGAACCCATCGGGGATCAGCTACTCGTTCGAGAAACGCGAGGCGCTGGCCCAGCTCATCCGAAAGCACGACGCCCTGCTGATCGAGGACGATCCCTATCGCGAGCTGCGTTTCGAGGGTACGGAGGCCCCTTCGATGCGACATGAACTGGGCGAGAAGGCGGTGCTGCTGGGTTCGTTTTCGAAGATCGTGGCGCCGGGATTACGACTCGGCTGGCTGTGCGCCTCGCGTGAGATCATGGCCCGGCTCGTGGTGGCCAAACAGGCCAGCGACCTGCACTCGAATTCGTTCTGCCAGCGGATGCTGCATCGCTATCTGGCCAATCACGACATCGACGAGCATATCGCCCTGATCCGAGCGGGCTACAAGCAACAGAAGGACATCATGCTCAGGGCCATGGAGGCGCACTTTCCGTCCGAGGCGACGTTCACCCGGCCCGAAGGCGGGATGTTCATCTGGGCGACCGTGCCGGAAAGGCTCAGCGTGCTGGAGCTGTTCGAACGGGCGGTGAAGGCGAAGGTCGCCTTCGTCCCGGGGACGCCCTTCTTCGTCGATGGCGGCGGGACCCACAACATGCGTCTGAACTTCTCGAACGCCGATGAGAGCTGGATCGAAGAAGGCATCGCCCGGCTGGGTCGGCTTATCAAGGAGATGCTGGCCTGAACCAGCGGGTGGATACGGGGAGAACGACATGAGAATCACCGACATCGTGACACGCACGCGCGAGCCACGACCCTGGACTGACGCGGACAAAATTCCGTGGCATGAGCCGGAATTCAGCCGGCGGATGCTACGCGAGCACCTCTCGCAGGAGCACGACCTGGCCAGCCGACGGTTTGGGATCGTGAACGAGCACGTGCGGTGGATCGACGAGCATGTATTACAGCAGAATTCCGCGCGGATTCTGGACCTGGGATGCGGGCCGGGGTTCTACACGAGCCGGCTGGCGAAGCTGGGGCATTCCTGCGTCGGCATCGATTGGTCTCCTGCTTCGATCGAGTACGCAAGAGAGCAGGCGGTCGAGCGGCAGTTGGACTGTACCTACGTGCAGGGGGACGTGCGGACTGCCGATTTCGGAGCCGGGTTCGACCTGGTGATGATGGTGTTCGGGGAACTGAATGTGTTCCGGCCCTCGCATGCCCGAACAATCCTGGAGAAGGCCCGGCGGGCGCTGAGTCCTGGCGGCGTGTTGCTTCTGGAGCCCCACCGGTTCGGCACGGTCGAGCGGGTGGGCAGGCAAGGTCTGTCGTGGCATAGTGCCGAGTCGGGGTTGTTCTCGGATGGACCACACCTATGGCTCGAAGAGAGCTTCTGGAATGCTGAGAGCTGCACCACAGTCCAGCGTTTCTACGTCATCGATGCCGCTACGGGCGAGGTGACGCAGCATGGACAGACGATCCAGGCGTATACGGACGAGCAGTACCGAAACCTGCTGACCGACTGCGGTTTCGAGTCGGTCGAGTTGCTCGGCTCTCTCGGGACCCGTGAGGAGGCGGGACAAAATCACCTGATGGCCATACTGGCACGCTGAATCGAAGGGATATCTACATGACCGAGCAGCGTTTCTATATCGTGGATGTATTTGCAGAGCGGAGGTATGCGGGCAATCAGCTTGCGGTCTTTCGGGATGCCGCCGATCTGACCGACGATGAGATGCAGCAGATGGCGCGGGAGATGAACTTCTCGGAGACGACGTTCATTCTCTCGGACGTCGAGCGTGATGGCGGGTATGACGTGCGGATCTTCACGCCGGTGGCGGAGGTGCCATTTGCAGGGCATCCGACGCTGGGGACGTCGTACATCATCCGGCGGGAGATTATCGGCAGCGACGTCGCGCAGGTGAACCTGAATCTGAAGCTCAAGCAGATCCCGGTCACGTTCGGAACGAAGAATGGGCGTGACATCCTGTGGATGAAGCAGAAGTCGCCCGACTTCGGGGACACGACCGATCCGGCCTTCATGGCGGAACTGCTGGGACTGGCTCCCGAGCAGATCGATGCGCGGTTTCCCATCCAGGCGGTCTCGACGGGCCTGTGGTTCACCATCGTCCCGCTCAAGGACCTGGAGGCGGTCAAGCAGGCACGCGTCAACCACGAGATCTACTTCGGCCAGTCGCGGCAAAAGCAGGAAGACGGCATTCTGGTCTTCTGTCCCCAGACCTATTGCGAGGAGAACGATCTGAACGTGCGGGTGTTCGTTCCTTTCTACGGCATCGAGGAGGACCCCGCCACCGGCAGCGGCAACGGGTGCCTGGCGGGCTATCTGGTGGAGCAGCGGTACTTTGGAGGCAGCGAAGTCGAGGTCCGTGTCGAACAGGGCTACGAAATCGACCGCCCTTCCCTGATTCACCTGAGGGCCGACCGGCAACGCGACGGCATCGATGTCAACGTCGGCGGCAACGTCGTCCTGGTCGCGAAAGGGCATTGGCTATGATCACCACACAGACCGTCAAGGAACTGGCACGGCAACTGGGTGCCGATCTGTGCGGGATCGCGCCGGTGAGCCGGTTCGATCGGGCGCCGAAGGGATTTCATCCGAGGGACCTGTTTCCACAGACGCAATCGGTGCTGGCGGTGGCGAAGCGTTTTCCGGAGGGTCCGTTCCAGGCACGCAGTCCGATCGTCTATAGCGTGGTCAACGACATGGTCCTGAACGAGGTGAGCCGGCTGGTTTGCGAGCTTGGCCTGCGACTCGAACGGCTGGGCGGGCTCTGCGTGGTGCCGGTTCCGAGCGAGCCTTATGAGTATTGGGATGCGGAGCATCACGAAGGTCGGGGTCTGCTGTCGCTCAAATACGCGGGATGGCTCGCGGGCCTGGGCGTGATGGGCAAGAACACGCTGCTGACCCATCGGGAGTTCGGCAATCGCATCTGCCTGGGGGCCCTGCTGCTGGACGTCGAGCTGGAGGGCGATGCGATGGCGGACTATCGAGTCTGCGATGAAAGCTGTCGGCGCTGCATCGACGGGTGCCCCTCGGGAGCGATCGACGGATCGACGGTCCACCAGAGGCTCTGTCGGGGACACTCGCAAGGCCACACCGCAAAGGGCGTACCCATCTACGTCTGCAACCAGTGCCGTGTCGTCTGCCCCCACGGCAGAGGCGTGCGGACAACAGCCGGTGCTTGACGGTAACCGTCGTTGAAAGTGGTGCAGCAATCAGGTATAAGGGTGGGCCCCGCAGGGTGAACGCTCGCGTTCGCCAGGAGGAGAAGTCGTGCGAGGACGCACGAGCTACGGCGCAGCGGTCGCAATGTGAATCTCAGTCAGGACAGGTGAGAATGGACGTGGATTTCAGGAAGTATCATGGGTTGGGCAACGACTATCTGGTGATCGATCCGAACGTGCGGGATCTGGCGATGACGGAGGCGAACATCCGTTTGATCTGCGATCGCAACTTTGGCGTCGGCTCCGATGGGATTCTGTATGGGCCGATCCTCGACGGTGATATTCCCCGATTGCGGATCTTGAATCCGGACGGCAGCGAGGCGGAGAAGAGCGGCAACGGGCTGCGCATCTTCGCCAAGTACCTCTTCGAGAAGCAGTACGTCCGGTCGAAGGAGTTTCAGATCCGGACGCTGGGCGGGATCGTCTCGGTGCAGGTCAAAGACGACGCAGCAGGGATGATTCGCATCGACATGGGCAAGGTGACGTTCATCAGCAACGAGATTCCCGTCGCGGGCGAGAAGCGCGAAGTGGTCAACGAGGTGCTGGACGTCAACGGCGTCGATTTCAAGGTGACGTGCCTGTCCATCGGCAATCCGCACTGCGTGATCCCGATGGAAGAGGTCAGCGAGGAACGGGCGCGGGCGATCGGGCCTTTCGTCGAGAAGCACGAGCGGTTTCCGAACCGGATCAACCTGCAACTGCTCAAGGTGATCGACCGCGCGAACATCGACATCCGCATCTGGGAGCGCGGGGCGGGCTATACGCTGGCCTCGGGCAGCAGCTCCTGTGCGGCCGCCTGCGCCGCCCACAGGCTGGGCCTGGTCGATAGCGACATCACCGTGCACATGCCCGGCGGCACACTGCATATCGAGATCATGCCCGATGGAGAAGTGTTCATGACCGGACCGGTCGAGGGCACGTTCCAGGGGACCTTCCACGCCGACCTGGAACGGAGGATCATGGAAGGCAGATAGCCACCGCTGCCATTGGAGGGCCTCCCGTGCCAAGAGCAGGTCCTTCACTTCGTTCAGAATGACAAAGTCGGTTCCGTGTGCGTTCGGGATTGGCGGAAAGGGCTCTGACGTGAGCGGTAGTCTGAGACTGAGGCAGGCGACGAATGCGGATCGCGAGGCGGTCCGGTCGCTGGTCTATGTTG
>CAZTGH010000088.1:0-9238 GCA_964612985.1 uncultured Pirellulales bacterium | reverse complement strand
CTGAGGCAGGCGACGAATGCGGATCGCGAGGCGGTCCGGTCGCTGGTCTATGTTGTGCTCGCAGAGTACGGCCTGAAACCCGATCCGGATGGCACGGATTCCGATCTCGACGATATCGAGACGTCCTACTTCGCGCGGGGCGGCACGTTCTGCGTGCTGGAGGACGAGACCCGCTCGGTGGTCGGCGCGTACGGGCTGTATCCCCTGGAGAACCAGACCTGCGAGCTGCGGAAGATGTACCTCCAGCGGGCATATCGAGGGCGTGGGCTGGGCAAGCGCCTGCTCGAGGAGGCGCTGGCGACCGCCCGCCAACTGGGTTTCAAGACGGTGACGCTGGAGACGGCCTCCGTGCTGAAGGAGGCCATCGCCCTCTACCGGCGATACGGTTTCGTCCCGCACGAAGGGGGGCATCTCTCCGACCGCTGCGATCAGGCCTACAGCCTGTCATTGCCATACCTCACGGGCTGTCACATGACAAGAGGTCGGGACCCGCGACTGTCTGCGCCAGATGGGTTCAAAATGCGACGAGGTCGTCGAAGGCGGTGGCGAAGTCGAAGACGTCGTTGAAGTCGTCGATGGTGTCGGTGGGCTGGGCGCTCATCCACTCGTAGTCGATCAGGGTGTAGACGATCTCGCCGAAGTGGCGGGTGGTCTTGAGGCCCCAGGAGCGCAGGACCAGCGGGGCGAGTCGTCCGTATTTTTCGGCGGCCATCTGTCGCAGGCCTTCGCAGAGGGTCTGGCCGCTGACGTGCTGCTGTTCGCCGACAATGTTCTTGATCGTGTAGCCGAGTCCTTCGTAGACGAACTTGTACGCCGCAACACTGAAGCGGCCGTCGATAGCCGCGATTTCGTCGAGACCTTTCTTCATATGTCTTTCTTCACAGACCGGGACCGTCCGGTTTCGACGGGTCCGCAGGTCGCAGGAGATTATTCAGTTATCAGGAGACGGCCAGTCCCGGCGTCGCGCCGGTGTCGGGCGAGAGGAGGAAGACGTCGCTTCCGCCGGGACCACAGGCCAGGATCATGCCTTCGGAGGTGCCGAACTTCATCTTGCGCGGCTTGAGGTTGGCGAAGAACACCACGAGCCGGCCCACGAGTTGTTCGGGTTGATAGGCCTTGGCGATGCCCGCCAGCACGTTTCGCTCGACACCGCCCACATCCAGGACCAGATGCAGCAGCTTGTCGGCGCCTTCGACGGGCTCAGCGGTCACTACCTTGGCGATGCGCAGGTCGAGCTTGGCGAAGTCGTCGATGGTCACTTCCGGCTTAAAGGGCGAAGCCGCTTCTTTCTCGGGTTCGGGCACCGGCGCCGGCTGGGGCGCCTGGCCTTCCTTGCTTTCTTCCAGCATGGTATGTACCTGCTCCTCGTCAATTCTCTCAAACAATCGTTCGAACGTACCGATCCCGTGATCCTCCAGCGTCCGATCCACATCCGCAAAGCCCAACGGCTCGACGTTCAGGAACCGCTCGACCTTTTCGGCGAACTTCGGCAGGATCGGCTTGAGGTAGATCGTCAGAATCCTCATGGCGTTGAGCGTGGCAGTCAGGGTCGCCCGCGTCCGCTCGGGGTCGTCTTTGATCGTCGCCCAGGGCTGTTTGGTCTCGACGTAGCGATTGGCCTCATCGGCCAGTGCGCTGATGGCGCGGACGACAGCGGCATAGTCGAGCCCTTCATAGTTGGCGACGATGCCCTCCTTGGCGGCCGCGAGTTTCTCGACAAGCTGTCGGCCTTCGGCGTCGAGTCGGCCAAGCCGGCTGTCGAGCTTTTTGGCGAGCATCGGCCCTGAGCGCGACGCCAGGTTGGCGTATTTGCCGACGATGTCGGCGTTGGTCTTGTTGACGAAATCCTCAATGCCCAGGTCGATGTCGCCCACCGTGTCGGTCAGCTTGCCGGCATAGTAGTACCGCAGGCTCTCCGGGTCGAGGTGGCGGGCGAAGGTGGCGGCGCGAATGAACGTGCCGCGCGACTTGCTCATCTTCTCGCCGTTGACGGTGAGGAAGCCATGAACGAAAAGTTTATTGGCGGTTTTGAAGCCCGAGCCCATGAGCATCGCCGGGAAGAACAGGGCATGGAAGTACATGATGTCCTTGCCGATGAAGTGATACAGCTCGTTGTCGGGGCTGTTCCAGAGCTGATCGAAATCGAGCCCGTGCTGTTGGCAGTAGTTCTTGGCGGAGGCCATGTAGCCGATCGGGGCGTCGAGCCAGACATAGAAGTACTTGTTCTCTTCGCCCGGGATCTTGAACCCGAAGTAGGGTCCGTCGCGGGAGATATCCCAATCCCTGAGTCCCGCCTGGAACCACTCGTCGAGCTTGTTGGCGACGGACTTCTGCGTATGCCCGGCGGCGATCAGGGCCTTGAGGCGGTCCTCATAATCGGCCAGCTTGAAGAAGTAGTGCTTGGACGTCTGAAGCACGGGCTTGGTGCCGCAGGTGGCACAGCGGGGATCGACCAGGTCCTTGGGCTGATAGGTCGCGCCGCACACCTCGCAGGAGTCGCCATACTGATCGACGGCGCCGCAGCGTGGGCACGTGCCTCGCACGTAGCGGTCGGGCAACGGCATCTTGCAGTTTTCGCAGTACGTCTGCTCGACGTCACGGCGCGCGATCGAGCCGGCTTCGTCGAGGCGGGTGAAGATCAGCTCGCTGAGCTCCCGGTTTTCGGGCGAATGGGTCGTATAGTAATTGTCGAATTCGACGTGGAACCGGTCAAAGTCGGCCTGGTGCTCGGTGTGAATCCGCCCGATCAGCTCCTCCGGCGTGATACCGGCGGCGCGGGCGCTGAGCATGATGGGCGTGCCGTGCGTGTCGTCGGCGCAGAAATAAAAGCAGCGGTTGCCGCAGGCTTTCTGAAAGCGGACCCAGATGTCGGTCTGGAGGTACTCCACCAGATGGCCGATGTGGATCGGGCCGTTGGCATAGGGCAGCGCCGAGGTGACTACGATCTGTCGAGGCATCGAGGTTCCTTACCGTCTACTTTCTTCTGGGGTTGCCGCCCCGGCGGCCGCGACGAGGCGGAGGCTCCTTGGCGGACTCCGTCGTTTCTTTTCTGGCCGGGGGAGCGGGAAGAATCGTGATCTCATCGACCGGGAACGCCACGCGCTCGCCGCGTTCGGACTCGACAACGACCAACTGGGTCAGGATCTGGGCGTCGATGACCCGGCCCTCGAAGACCTTGCCTTCTTCGCCCTGCTTGGCCTGGACCCAGGTGTTGCGTTTGGGCAGGCGCTTCTTAAGGGCGGTGTAGTTCTCGTCCTCGTAGCGGAGGCAGCACTTGAGCCGGCCGCAGTAGCCCGAGATCTTGGAGGGATCGAGGGTGGCCTTCTGCATCTTCGCCATGCGCATGTTCACGGGCTTGAGCAACTGGAGGAAGCGGATGCAGCAGCACTCCTGGCCGCAGGTCTCGACGTCGCCCAGGAGCTTGGCTTCGTCGCGCGAGCCGATCTGACGCATTTCGATCCGCGTCTGGTATTCCTGGGCCAGCCGGCGGACCAGTTCGCGAAAGTCGACCCGGCCGTCCGCCATGAAGTAAAAAATGATCCGCTCGCCGCCGAAGATGTGCTCGGCGCCCACGATCTTCATCTTCAGCTTCAATTCCTTGACGAAACGCTCGCAGCACTCGATCTCCTCGTCGGTGATCTTCGTGAGGTGCTGCTCTTCGCTGACGTCGTCGGGCGTAGCCAGGCGAATGACCTTGCCCGCCACCTCGTTGGGGAAATTGATGTCGCTGTTGGCGAAGTAACTGCACACCTGCTCTTCGGTGAACCGGAAGCGGCCTTCCCGATAGGAGCTCGGCTGGCCGACGATGTACCCGAGTTCGAGCCCTTTGTCCGTCTTGATCACGACGCGGGAAGGGGTTTTGGGAATCTGCATTTCCTCGTGTTCGAACATGCCGAGGTTGTTCATCCGCCCGTAGCGGACGAGCATGTATCGCTTACCTTTCACCGGCTTCTGTTTGGCGACGGTCTCTGTCATATGAGTATCCTATGTGAACCTCTGCAAGAACAGGCGTACTGTCTATTTTTGCAGAGCCCTGGTCGTAACCGGGAATCCGCCACGCGTTCGATGGAAACGGGAATCCCGTAAATGGGGAACTACACAGAATTAACGCTTGGAAGTGATTATAGCAGACCGGGCCAGCCGTAACAACAGGCGCTCGAAAATTAGCTTCTCGTTGACGTTGGCGTCGATCCAGCGGAGGGCTTCGTAGCCTTCGTCGATGCAGCGGGCGGCCTGCTCGGAGTCGAGCCGGTCGGCCAGGCGGGCGATCTCCGTGGCCTGGTCGAAGTGGATCAGGGCGGGTTCGGGCATGACGTTGACCATCATCGCGTCGTGAAGGGCCGACAGAAGGATCTGGATCACAGTCTTCTGGGCTCGTCGGCTCAGGTCGCTCTTGCTGACGGTCTTGTCGAGATCGCTCCAGGCGGTGGCGACCTGCTTTCCGCAGGCAATGAATCGTTCGGCCAATTCCAGCACATCGGCCCGCTGGAAGCTCGCCAGAGCGGTGACGATACTCTTCTTGGCCTCGAAGAGGGCCAGTCCTTCTCGCTCCAGCGCCGTCCACTGGCAGGCCTGTCCGAGACTGCCCTGGGCAAGCCTTGCGAAAAATAAGGCATGGGATCGATCGAGCCCCGTCTCGGTCAGGCGGGCGACGATGCGGTCTTCGCTGATGGGTCCGAAACGGATGATCTGGCAGCGGGATTTGGTGGTCGGCAGGAGCTGCTCGAGGCGGGTGCAGAGCAGGATGATCGTGCAATAGTGCGGCGGCTCCTCCAGTACCTTCAGCAGTGCGTTCTGCGACGAGGCATTGAGCTTCTCGGCCTCGCTGACCACGAAGATCCTGCGGTTGCCGACCGTCGGGCGGATCGTAACTTTTTCGAGCACAAACTCGCGGACGACGTCGATGGGAAACTCGACCGGCGCCTTGCGGCCCTTGCCCTCGCGGGTGAACTCCAGCAGTTCCTTGTAAACGTGGGAGTAGTCCGGATGGGCACCCCCTTCGAACAGAGCACAGGACTCGCACGAGCCGCAACTTTCGGCACGGGATTCGCCATCGCGGCCGCTAACGACGGGCCTCTGACAGAGCAGGAGTTTAGCCCATTCATAGGCGGTCTTGTACTTGCCCACGCCTTCGAGCCCGGCGAAGATGTACGCGTGCGCAGCACGACCGCTCGCACGCCCGCGTTGGAGGATCTCGATCGCCCGATCCTGGCAGAATACCTCTTTCAATGACATTCGCAGACCACCCTCTGTAGTATCCGATCGAAAATCGGCACAAGTTCCATTGGTCCCAGGGTCCCGTGCATTCTACTGAGCCCCTGCCTCCAGTCGCCCCACCGCCTCCACGACCCGCTTATGAACCGCATCGACTGCCAGACTCGAATCGACCACCACGAAATCCGGTCGGCCCTCGGCCAACTTGAGGAAGCCTTCGCGCACCTCCCGGTGGTAGTTGTCGCCCTTCTGCTCCATACGGTCCAGCTCGCGGTTGAGCCGCCCGGCGGCGGTGGCCAGATCGACATCGAGCACGACGGTCAGATCGGGCCAGACCCGTTCGAGCGAATCGGTGGCGATGGCGATCACCTTGTCGATGCCGAACTGTCCGGCCTTGCCCTGGTAGGCACACGTGCTCGATAGCCAGCGGTCCAGGAGCACGCATTGGCCCTGTTGCAAGGCGGGCGCGATCTCCTCGGTCCAGAGTTGGGCCCGCGCGGCCATGTAGAGCAATACCTCGGTCGGCGTGGTCATCGCTGCGTGCGCCGGGCTCAACAGGATCTCGCGAATCTTCTCCCCGATCTCCGTCGTTCCGGGGTCGCGAAAGCTCGCGACCGAAACGTTCTGCTCGGTAAGCCACTGGCTCAAGAGGCGCGCCTGCGTACTCTTGCCGCACCCGTCCGGCCCATCCAGCACGATAAACCTGCCACCCCACGATCCCGTCAAACCACCACCTCCCGCACTAGCCAATATCTCCTGCTCCAGCTTGATCGTTCCTGTAGGCTTTTCGGAATAACTCGTCACCGATCATCAGGCGGATTACTTCCCGTTCTACGGCCCCGTCATCCCAGCGGGGGTTGCGATGCCGCACCCCCGCCTCCACCAACGAGCGCAGGTTGTTGCTCAACTCGAACGTCATAGCCGCCCGGCCGGCAGCGCCCATTCGTCGCAGGATCCGAAACTGTACCACAATGGCCTCCGGAGTCGTATCGTCGAGCATTCGGTGTCTCATGGTCCCGGCGTGCCTAGAGTCCGGAGCGACCGGTGGTGGCCGGCTCGAAGTAGAGCAGCAGGCGAGCTTCGGCGAGCTTGACGCCGAAGACCTTCTCGAATTCCACTGCCTGACCGGTCGAGCCGATAGAGAAATCGTAGGTGTCGCCCCGCTGCATCGAGCGGGTCTCGACGATCCTGCCGGTCGTCTTTTCCACCAGATAGGCGGTCCCCGTGGTGGGCGCATCCCAGTTGATCATCATGCCACCGCCGACGAGATATTCCTCATCGGGCAGCCCATCAGCCTGCAACGAACGATTCGTGCCACAGCCGGACATCAGCACGAATAGCACCATAAGGCCGCCAGCACATATCGTACGCCCGGTCTCCATACCACGTTGAATTTTCATGTCTAATCTCCCAATATCTCAAAGCCTCCGCTCAGATGTCCCCACGGAGTAGACTCGCCACGGAGTCTCTCACGCGTTCCGCAATATCAATGCAATTCTGGCACAATGTCCGATCCGGCTCAAAGTCCGGCAACACGGTCCCCAGAGGGTATTTGGACGGCAGATCGATCTCATCTTCCGTGAGGGTTACAAGGTTCCTGCTTTCCCCCAGAGCCACCATCAATTCAGCAATGCTATGTGTCTTCCGAAGCTTTTCCTGCCGCGCGATCAGGACGCCCTTGAGCATCTTTTCGACGGCTTGTTGGATATTCTGAAGACACGGATTGTAGAGCTCGCTATCCAGCAGGACTTTCGCGGACGCCAGATTCTCATGCGCGTAGGCCAGCCACGTCCTGGTCTCATCGTTCATAGATTACCTCGCCGCGCTCGATCTCGTCGAGAAATGAGCCATCCTTAGCGCCGGCCCTCAGGGGTACGATGTCCAAGGGAATGGTACGCGCGATCCGCCGTGTTTTCCTGCGATACTTCAAGGCCAGGGGCAAATACGCTTCTTCGCTGTCCTGGAAGACAGCGATATCCAAATCGTGTGGAGCATCGGAACGCAGAAAAGAGCCGAAGATCACGATCCGACAGACCTCTTGCTCTTCGCCCAGCGAGACCACCAGTTCATCCATCAACGCACGTTTCTGTTCTGTACTCAGCATTTGAAGCCCAGCATTCGGTTCTACGCCTCAGGCAAAGAACATCGTAACTCCAGGAAGATCACCTGGACATGGCTATTTCGCGAGGGCGAAGTTGGTTTCGCCGACGAGCTGTTTCATCTGCCGGCAGAATTCCACGTCGGGATTGACGCAAAGGGTCCGGTCGGCGGTCGCGTAGACCTTGGCTTTGCCGGTCCGCACTACCACCGACAGCGGCCGGTCGCCTCGGTGACGCTCGCAGATGGTGCGGATGTGTACGATCTTCTCCTGCGTCACGTCGCGGGCGTCGAGTCGGATCTTGACGCCGCGCGCGAGCTTTTCGCGGGCCTGCTCCAGCGGAATCAGCTCGGAGGCGATGATGTTGGGTTTCTCGCGCCGAAAATCGGTCTTGCCGCGGACGAAGACGATGGCATCCTCGTTCACCAGCGATCCGAACTGGTTGAGCGTTTCGGGGAAGAGCACCACCTCGGCCGAGCCCTGGAGGTCTTCGAGCACGAAGACCGCCATCTTGGCGCCGGCATTTCGCCCGTTCTTGGTGACGTTGTAGCGGATCCGAGTGACCATGCCGCCGATGACGACCTGCTTTTCGCCGGTGCTCTGGGCCAGTTGGGCGGTATTGATGCTGGAATAGTCGGCGATCTCCTCGGCGTGGTGGCTCAGCGGGTTGCTCGTGACATAGAAGCCCAGCACCTGTTTCTCATAGGCGAGCATCTGGGCCTCGGGCCAGGGGGCCACCTCGGGCAGGCGTTTGTGGTCTTCGGCGTAGTCGACCTGGCCTGCGAGGTCGCCGAAGAAGTTCATCTGGCCCTTGACCTTGTCGCTTTGCAGGCTGGCGCCGGTCTCCATCGCCCTTTCGAGACCGACCATCATCTGGTGGCGGTTGCCGCCGAGCCGGTCGAAGGCGCCCGCTTTGATGAGTGCCTCGAGCACCTGCTTGTTGACTGCCCGGAGGTCGACGTTTTCGCAGAAGTGGAAGAGGCTCTCGAACCGCCCCACCTTCTTGCGGGCCTCGATGACATGCTCGATCGCCCGCTCACCGACGCCTTTGACGGCCGCCAGGCCGAAGCGGATGACGCCCTTGGCTTCCCTGTCGCCCTCCTTATAGAGCGGGGTGAAGTCGACGCCGCTCTCGTTGATGTCCGGCGCCAGCACCTCGATCCCCATGGCAACGCACTCGCCAATGTACTCAACGACCTTCTCGGTGCTGTCCTTGTCATAGGTCAGCAGGGCCGCCATGAATTCGACCGGCCAATACGCCTTCATATAGGCGGTTTGGAAGGCCACGAACGCGTAGCGGGTCGAGTGGCTCTTGTTGAAGCCGTAGCCGGCGAACCGCTCGATCAAGTCGAAGATGTGCTCCGCCTCGTCCTTCTTCAGGCCCTTGGCGATAGAGCCCTCGATGAAGCGCTCTTTCTCCTTGGCGATGATGGCGAGCTTCTTCTTGCCGATGGCCTTGATCAACGTGTAGGCCTCGCGGAGCGGGATGCCGCCCAGGCGGTTGCAGATCCGCATGACCTGTTCCTGATAGATCATGATCCCGAAGGTCTCCTGGAGCACCTCGGTCATGATCGGGTGGGGCGCCGACCACTTCGCGCCGTGCTTGCGATCGATGTAGTCGGGGATCAGGGTCATCGGGCCCGGCCGGTAGAGCGCGTTGGCGGCGATCAAGTCTTCGATCCGGTCGGGCTTCATCTTCATCAGCAGGTCTTGCATGCCGCCCGATTCGAACTGGAAGACGCCCTTGGTCTTGCCGCGAGAGAAGATCGAGAAGACCTTCGGATCGGTGATATCGAGCTTCTCGAGGTCGATTTCGACGCCGTGGTTCTGCTTGACCAGGTCGCGGGCGCGGGCCAGGACGCTGAGTGTCTTGAGACCCAGGAAGTCCATCTTGAGCAGACCGACCTTCTCGACGGTGGGCCCTTC
>CAZTGH010000087.1:6210-16440 GCA_964612985.1 uncultured Pirellulales bacterium | reverse complement strand
TTGATGACTCGCAACTGCCTGCTCATCTGTCCGTGGTTGCCTCCATGCAAACGTTCACGGTCTCACCGACCGCCGGCATCGACGCCGAAGTGCAATCGCCTCTACTGATCGAAGAGTTTCAACTGCTCGGCCGTATCCGTATCCTGGATGGCTTTGCTCACCTCGTCGAGCAGCTCACCGGCGTCGCGGAAGTCGCGATACACGCTGGCAAAACGAATGTAAGCGACCTTGTCGATCGCTCGCAGGTGCTTCATTACATATTCGCCGATGAAGGCCGAAGTCACTTCCTTGTCGAACCGGCGGAAGATATCTTCTTCGACTTTGTCGGCCACCTGCTGAATCTGCTCGGCCGGAACGGGTCTCTTGTAACAAGCCTTCTGCACACCGACGATGACTTTATCACGATCGTACGGAACGCGTGACTTGTCCTTCTTGACCACGTGCAGCTTGAAACTTTCGCTCGTTTTCTCGTAGGTGGTGAAGCGCCGCTTACAGGCCAGGCACTGGCGTCTCCGCCGGATCACACGGCCCGAGTCGCTGGAGCGCGAATCGACAACCTTGTCACTGTCTTCCTTGCAGAAAGGACAACGCACGACCCAACAACCTCCCGCTATGTCTGCCCCCAGGCACCTCGATCTCACCAGCCCAACGCCATTCATCAGTAATGATGACGGACCCCACATTTAGTCATGGAAGTGATTGTAGACTCAAGATGTGGGGCGTCAACTGAAATCTCTGAAGTATGAGACGAACTTTTTGCCTGGGTGCGGCCGACCGATCGTTCGACGCGAGGGATAAGAAAACGGGCCTCTGCGTCCGAGACACAGAGGCCCACTCGGAAAGAAACTCACATTGCCCCCCCAATAGACTGTCGTATGTGACTCCGTGAGAATTCCGAGTACAGTACACAGGTCGAGCCTGGGGTCCTTTTCTTCTTTGGTTGCCGGCATCGCTCGGCCGTTGCGTTGTTTGTCGCGGCGCTGCTGTCCGGCTATTGAAAGTCTACGACAAAAACGAGCAGATGCAAATGCCCCCTCGTTTCTTGGGATTCGTCGAGAGACGACGCCGAGCGAGTCCGCAGTCGGTACCTTGCGAATCCTCGATACCGCAGCAGCCTGGGCGTTGATGCCTTACGCTTCTTCGATCGTCGCCCTGGCCCGCAGACCATCGAGGTAGTCGCCCAGCGTCTGCTCTCGGAGCTGGTCGGCGACTTGCTCGGTAACCTGCTTCTTGACGTCTTTGAGCTCGGGGATCGCCGGCGGGCGACGGTCGTACACCTTGGCGATGTGGAACCCGAATCGCGTGCGAAACACGTCGCTAACCTGACCCGGACTGAGATGAAAAATCACGTCCTCGAACTCCTCGACCATCTGGCCGCGCATTACGTAGCCGAGATCGCCTCCGCTGTCGGCGCAGTCGGTGTACTTGTCCACGACCGCCTCGAACGGAGTGCCGCTCTGGATCTGCGCGTGGGCCTCCTGCATCGTCTGCATGGCAGTGGCCTCGTCGGTCTGCCAGTTGACGTACTTGACGATATGCGCCACGCGAATCTGCTCGTCCGAGCGGAAGGTGTCCTTGTTTTCTTCGTAGTATTCGCGGATCTGCTCTTCAGTGGGCTGCGGCGCCTGGTCGTAGATCTCGCTGATCTTCAGTTCCGTCTTCATCTGAAGCTCGATCGCCTCGCGCACCTTCTCGTCGCTGTCGACGTCCAGCGCCTTATACAGCGATTCGACGTCGTCGTACTGCTCTTTGAGCCTCTTGAACGCTTCGTCAATATCTTCGGGCGCGATGTCAGGGCCGTTCTGTTTCGCCTCCTGCCGCAGCAGAACGCGCTCGATCACATTGTCCTTAGACCACTCCTGCAACTGGGCCTCGCGTTCAGCCTGAGCCTTCTCCGCAAACACCTCCTCATACCGAGGCCGCAGACGCTCCGCCTCCTGCTGGATTTCACTGTCTTCAATTCTCTCGCCGTTTACGACAAGGGCCATACTGTGCTCCTTTGGGTGCAAATGCAAACTTACCCTCTGGCCTTGGCGAACCAGTCGGGGTCCTGGGCCAGCTTCTCGCGGGCTTCCAGGGTCATCATCTCGAACGCCGGGTGGGTTGTGTCCCAGGCGCGCTCGGAGAAAGGCGTCTTTCGCATCTTCTCGATCTCGACCGACGCCTCTTTGAAGTAGCTGCCGTAGATGTGCAGCGAATCGCTGATATCGACGTAGCGTCCCACCCGCACGGGCTCGCTGCGTTGGGCGGCTATGCCCTCGGCAATGATCTGCTGGAGATTCGTCAGTGCATAGGCGTTCATGAACCACGCCTTGTACAGATCCCGGCTTCGCCAGTGCGTGTTCATGTTCAGCGTCCATTGCCCGTCCTCGTCGGCCAGCAGGCGGCACCAGATCCGCTGGAGGCAGGGCGGATCGTCCGTCTGCGGATCGGCGGTCGGCATCCAGGTGATGGCCTGGGCCCTGCGGGTGTGCCCCGCCTTCGCCAGCGAGTCGATGATGTACTGAATCTGGTCGACCGCGATGAATGGCTTGGCGGTCTTCGCATCCCGCAGGTCCGCCACCGGGCAATAGGAGAACAGTCGCTCGTGATAGGTGTAGGTCCATTTGCCCGCCGCCGGATCGATCCAGTGATCGTGAATCCCGCCAACGACTTCCTGCCGGTAGGCCTCCAACTCCTCCGGGCCGCCCGGGAAATTCTTGTGAATCCTGGGCTCGTGGAACGGATCGGTTACCGCGATCATCACCGTCGCGTCCTTGCTGGGCGGGTCGTCGGGCTTGTCGTACTGGGTCTTGACCTCGTACCCCTGGTCCCAGACCGCCAGGACCGCCTTCTCCCATGCCTCGGGCAGGCAGTGGGCGGTGATCGATAGGACGGGAATGTTCGCAGCCGTGGTGGCGATGGGCATCGTTCGGGTTCCTCCTTGCAGGGTCGGCAGGCTACTTATAGAAGCTGCTGACGTCCGTTTCTTCGTCGGTCACGTTGTACATCTCTTGGTATCGCTCGGGAATGTCCGCCAGCATCCGCTTGGCCTGGAAGGCATACTCACTTCGGGGCCAGCGCTGGATGATCTCCCGGCAGTAATCCACCATCATCTTCGGCGTCATCATCGGCAGCCTGGACCGCTTGCGCTCCTCCAGTGCCATCGCGTGGAGCTTCTGAGCCTGTACCTCTTCTTCGATCGGCAGCTTCTCAAACGTCGGCTCAGCCGCCTGCGCGGGCGGTGCCTGCTCGACCGGCGCCGATTCCTGCGGTTCGGTCGTCTGGGCGGTCGGCGGATCGGTTTCTTCCGCCGTCGGCTCCTCGTCCGACTGGCCGTCTACCCCGAACTCTCGGTCGTCGCGCTCAAAGGAATCGTAAACCGTTTCGGCCCCATCCGTCGTCTGGCGCGCGGCCGGCGACGGTCCCGATTCCGGCTTTTCCGCCAGAAACCGGCTGCCGAGGATCAGAATCACCACGATCGCCACCGCCACCACCGCAACCTTCAGCCAAATCGTATTCATCGCATGCACTCCTTTTTCTAATGACCATGCTTCGCCATCGTAACACGTCTGATTTTGTTACGAAAGGGAATTTGAACCGGTGCACCCGCGCGAACCCGTGGCAGTTCCGCCCGAGGGTGCGGTCGGAATACGGTGGCGCTTCTGCCTGCCGCAAGCGCTTTGTCATTCCGACTGGAGCGAAGCCTTTAGCCCTGAGCGAAGTCGAATGGGGCAATGGAGGAATCTGGCGTCGAATGGGTTACAGCCTGCCTCTTGGAGGCGGTATCCGAAACGGAGTAGTTCCTTAACGATCCGAGGGCCCCGCACGCAAGAGGGGAGACGGACTTCTTCCGGGCCAGATCTCTCCGCTTCGCTTCGCTCCGGTCGAGATGACAAATGGAGGCCGGACCGGTCCCACGCGTGGCGATCAGGAGGCGTGCCCCGAATCCAGCACCATTTGTCCGCCGCACCCGTCCAGGGCAGGGTACAACAATTATTTGACAGCGGTGGGGCGGTGGTCATAGCATAGATAGAGGATGTAACGCACACGGAGGGGTGGATAGGGTTCCCGAGGAATGACTGGGTATGTTTACCGGGCTCATTGAATCCGTTTGCCAGGTCAGGGGGTTGTCGGTCGGTCGGGCCTCTGAGGGAGGCACGCTGGCGGTCGATCTCGGCGCGCTCGCCGAGGGCGTGCGGCTGGGCGACAGCATCGCCATCAGCGGCGCCTGTCTGACGGTCACCCGCCTGGAAGGACCCCTGGCGACCTTTGCCATGAGTCCCGAAACGCTGGCCAAATCGACGCTGGCAGCACTGAAACCCTCGTCGAAGGTCAACGTCGAGCGGGCGATGCAGGTGGGCGACCGCTTCGGAGGCCACCTAGTCCAGGGCCACGTCGACGGAGTCGGCACCATCCGTGCGATCAAGAACCTGGGCCCGTTTGCCGATATCGAATTTGGCGCCTCGCCGGAACTGCTCGAACAGATGGTGTCGAAGGGCTCGGTGGCCCTCGACGGAGTGAGCCTGACGATCGCCGAACTCGAGCCCGCGAGCTTTCGCGTCGCCACGATTCCAGAGACGCTGGGCAGAACGACGCTCGGCAGTGCCCGTATAGGGGACAAAGTTAACGTCGAAATCGACATCGTAGTCAAGGTCGTCCGCAGGCAGTTGGAGAATCTCCTGCCGAAAGACGAAGGCTTGACGGTCGAGCGGCTGAGGCAGATCGGTTTCTAGGAAATGACGGGCGGACACGGATATCGGTAGGGTCCCCAGGGTTTTTCAATGCAAGTGCGATGAACAAAGCCAATCACAATTCGATCTCCGAGCAGATGGTCATCGGCGTGACGATGGGCGACGCCGCCGGCATCGGCCCGGAGGTGGTGGTCAAGGCGCTGGCCGATCCGGAGGTCCGACGGGCGGCCAAGTTCATCGTCTTCGGTATGAACGAGCAGCTCTGCTATGCCGCTGATCGCGCCGAGATCGAGCCCTTCTGGGGACGGCACCAGCACGAGAAGATCGCCCGGGACTACCCATTCAAGGTGGTGGTGGCCGATTACGACGAGTACAGCGTGCCGCCGTGGCTCAAGGCCTCCAGTCAGGTTGCCGGTGAGTCATCGATCCGGTTCTGCCTCGATGCGATCGAGGCGGAGAAAATGGGCGTGATCGACGGCATCGTCACCGCGCCGATCAGCAAGGAAAGCTGGAAGATGGCCAACGCGGCCTGGCCCGGCCATACCGAGATGTTCGCCCAGAAATACAAGGCCGTTCGCAAGGCCATGATGTTCGTCAGCGGACCGTTGAAGGTGGCGCTGGCGACCATCCACGAGGCCCTCTTCGAAGTGCGCCACAAGTTCAAGATCGGTTGCGTCTTCGAACCGATCGATCTGCTCAACGATGCTCTGAGGGAATACTTCTCGATCGAGAACCCGCGTATCGGCGTGGCGGCGCTCAACCCCCATGCCGGGGAGAACGGCCAATTCGGCGACGAGGAGCAGCGAATCATCGCGCCCGCCATTCTGCTGGCGCAGGAGCAGGGGATCAACTGCACCGGTCCCGTGCCCGCCGATGCCCTCTTCCTCCGCGCCGTGCAGGGTGAATTCGACGCGGTGGTCGCGATGTACCACGACCAGGCGATGATCCCGATCAAGCTGCTCGACCGCGAACATGCGGTCAACGTCACGATCGGGCTGTCCGCCGTTCGGACATCGCCGGCGCACGGGACCGCGTTCGACATCGCCGGCAAGAACCGGGCAAGCGCCTCCAGTATGAAATCGGCCATCCTGACCGCGATCCACATGGCCCAGGTCAGGCGGGCCTGCTCGGCGGCCCCAAGCGGCAACGGGCGCTCGTCGCATCCGCGTTAGTTCCCGTCGGGCCTGCCAGGAACCATGCAGACCAAACGACAGATCCATCAGTTGCTCGCCTCCGCAGGGGTGGCGCCCAATCGCAAATTTGGCCAGCATTTCCTCGTCGATCTGAACCTCCTGAAGTTGGTGGTCGACTCGGCGCAGATCTGCGCCCAGGACGTCGTTCTCGAAGTGGGCTGTGGCACCGGCTCGATGACGGAGGAATTGGCTGCTCGGGCCGGATGGGTGGTTGCGGCCGAGATCGATCCGGTCCTCGCATCGATCGCCCGGTCGCAACTGGCCCAGGCGGACAATGTCGAACTTGTGCAGGGCGATGTCCTCTCGAGCAAGGGCGCCTTCAGCCCGGCTGTTATCGAAGCCGTCGAATCGGCACGTCGGATAAAACCCGACATGGCTGTGTCGTCAGGCGGGCGCCGCCTGCTGCTGGTCTCGAACCTGCCCTACGACGTCGGTTCGGCAGTGATCGCCAACCTCGTCAACGGACCGCTCGTGGCCGACGCCATGGTCGTCACCGTGCAGAAAGAGGTCGCCCAGCGGATGGCCGCCCCTCCTGGAAGCCGGGACTACGGATCGCTCAGCATCCTGCTGGGCGCCACCGGAGACGTGGAAATCCTACGGATTCTCAAGCCCGGCGTCTTCTGGCCTCCCCCAACCGTAGATTCCGCCATCGTCCGATTCACGCGCAGCGACGTCAAGAGGGCTGCCATCGACGACATCGGCGTTTTCGGTGAGGTGGTGGGCCTGTTCATGGGCCATCGTCGCAAGATGCTTCGCGCCGCCGCCAAACACGCCCCCGACCACCTCGGCACGCACGATCTCTGGATGCACTGGCTCGAGCAATGCCGGATCGACCCCACCGCCCGTCCCGAGCAGATTTCCCCCGCCCGGTATGTCGAACTGGCGAACCGCTGCCACCACGCCTTGACCGACGACTAGGGCGATTTCCGCAGGGGGCTGCCGCTCGAGGGCGACGGGCATGGGGTGGTTTTTCGGAAAAGAGCGGGTGGATATCCGGACGTTCGAGCGGTCTGACGGGTGTAAGATTCGGAAAAATAGGAAGTTAGGGATGTTGCTGTGTTTTGATTTGCAAGGTTGGCTCCGTTGGGCTATAATAATTATCGTGTGTGTCAAAGTGCAGTCTCCATGCAAAAAGGCCGAAAACAGGCGGAACAGTTCGCTGGTTCGGTGCATCTTTCATTCGGGAAAAAGGGTGTTCCATAAATTCGTGCAGGTGAAGGAGTTTGAGTTATGACCAAGCGACGTGGCTTCACACTGATCGAACTGCTGGTCGTCATCGCCATCATCGCTATTCTGATGTCCATCCTGATGCCGGCGTTGCGGCGCGTCAAAGAACAGGGACGCATGATCTCGTGCATGGGCAACCTCAAGCAATGGAACCTCATTGCGGCGATGCATACCGAGAGCAACGACGGGAAATTCTGGGACAGTGAAGCGAATGCCTATTGGTGGGTTTACCATCTGGAGGAGAAGTACAAGGATTGGAAAGCCAACGAGATCTGGATGTGCCCGACGGCCACCAAACCGCTGATCGACGAGCATGGCGTTCAAGTTGCCGATTTCAATATCTTCAACGCGTGGGGCATCTTTACGGGCGATCGACTCGGCCCTAACGGCGTTGCCGGCAGCTATGGTATCAATGGCTATTGTTTGATCCCTTCGACCGGGACCGTGGGGACTTACGAGGGCGGCGTTCCGGTCAAGGACGGGGGCTGGATGAAGGCGGATGCCAAAGGTGCTGCGAATGTACCCTGGTTCATCGAGGCCTTGCGTTTCGACCTGTGGCCGTTGCATACGGATGCCCCTGCACAGAATGAGTTTGCGGCTTGGAGCGCGAACAATACCGCCCGTTGCGCGATCAACCGTCACCAGGGCTTCCTGAACGTGGCCTTTATGGACTGGTCCGTTCGCAAGGTCGGGCTCAAAGAGGTCTGGACTCTCAAGTGGCACAAGCAGTACAACACCCGCGGGCCCTGGACGAAGGCCGGCGGGGTGCAGGCCAGCGACTGGCCCGACTGGATGCGACGATTCGCCGAGTATTGATCTACCCACAAACAGAACCAAGCATGGCCGGCTGATCCCAGCCGGCCATTTTCTTGCCACGCGAGATCGTTTTCAACCTGGATTGGGAGGCGACACTATGATGGGGAAACGGAGTTGCACCAAGCGTCGCGGTCGAGTCGGCTTCACGCTGATCGAATTGCTGGTGGTCATCGCGATCATCGCCATACTGATGGGCATCCTCATGCCGGCGCTGGCGCGCGTCCGCGAGCAGGGCAAGCGCGCCACCTGCCTGAGCAATCTCAAGCAGTTGACCCTCGCCTGGATCATGTACGCCGACGACAACGACGACAAGCTCGTCAACGGTGATTCCGGCGAGTACAACATCATGTCCAATGGAGCGTTCTGGGTGGAGAGAGACTGGACCAGCGGAATGACGGAGTTACAGAGGGAGCAGGCGATCAAGGATGGGGCGCTCTTTCCGTATACCCGCGACCTCAAGCTCTACAAGTGTCCGACCGTGGAACGAAAGGTCATGGACCACTACAATCAGACGAGTCCTCCGGTCCGCACGTACTCCATCTGTGATTCGATGAATTGCAAGGACTGGCCCAACATGGGGACCACCACGATCAAGCGGCGGATGAAGATCAAGGATCCGGCGTTCCGCGGGGTGTTTCTCGACGACGGCGGCACCTGCCCGTCGGCCCTGGGCGGTTGGACCGTCTACGCGGACCAGTGGCAGTGGTGGGATCCGCCGCCGGTGAGGCATGGCGACGGGACGACCTTCTCGTTCGCCGACGGTCATGCCGACTACCGCAAATGGAAGGACTCTCGCACGATCGAGTTCGGCAAGCGGATTCCGCCGACGGCTTTTTCGGGAGCGCAGGACGGCAACGAGGATATCTACTGGTCGTCGGTCACGGTGTGGGGAACGAAGGAAACGACCATGCGGTAGCGGCAGGAGACGGGTCGCGGCCGTCGGACGAGATGAGCGGATCCGTGCAATCGGCAATCGGCCGGGCCGTCATAGTAGGCGGTCCGGCATTGTTGCGCTCGCAGGAGTCTTGAGGAGAGTCTGAACGATGCACAGGCGCAGAGCATTCACTCTGATCGAACTGCTGGTCGTCATCGCCATCATCGCGATCCTGATGGGGATCCTGATGCCGACCCTGTCACGCGTCCGCAAGCAGGCCCGTGGCGTGGTCTGCCAGTCGAACCTCAAGCAATGGGGTACGATCTGGTCGATGTACTGCGACGACAACAACGGTTTCATGCCCACGCGCAAGTCGGATCACGGCCGCTGGATCGATCTGCTGTATCGCTACTACCAGAAGGATCCGAAGTTCCGCGTCTGCCCGGTCGCCAAGAAGGTGGCCGCCCCCGAAGGGGCGACCAACACCCTGACCCTGGGCGGCGACGCCCAGACCGCCTGGGGCATTGTGGCCCCCAGCGGCGAACGTCCCGTCGGCACGTGGGGCAGCTACGGCATCAACGGCTGGACCTACGTCTGCGGCGACCCGGTCCTGTACGGCAAGCCCAAAGAGTTCTTCTGGAAAACGCCGAACATCAAAGGAGCGGCACAGGTGCCGCTGTTCCTGGACTGCTGGTTCTGGTGCGGATGGCCCGACGACACGGATTCGGCGCCCGTCGAGGACGATCGCAGCGCGCGTCTGACCGGCGACGCCGACTCGATGAACCGCTTCTGCATGAATCGCCATTCACAGGCCATCAACGCCGTCTTCCTGGACTTCTCCGTGCGCAAGGTCTGGCTCAAAGAATTGTGGCGCCTCAAGTGGAGCAAACGGTTCGACACCACTGTTGTGGTCGATTGGCCCCAGTGGATGGCCGGCTTCAAGGGCGACTACTGATTCACAGAACCGCCGTCTTGTGACGGTGACTGTGGCATTCGATGTTGACCGCCACCGGCAACGACGCGATGTGACAGGGCGCCGTTTCGATCAATACTCTCAGTGCGGTGGTGTCGCCTCCAAGACCCTGAGGTCCCACGCCTGAGGCATTGATCTTCGCCAGCAGGTCTCTCTCCATCTGGGCATAAAATGCATCGGCATGAGGTGCGTCCAGCCGGCGGAGCAGGGCCTTCTTGCTGAGCAGGCAGCTCAGCTCGAAATTGCCTCCGATCCCCACGCCTACCACGAAAGGCGGACATGCATCGGCGCCCGCCGCTTCGACGACCCCTACGATCCAGTCCGCAACCTCGGATCTCTCGGCGGTAGGGCGAAACATCCGGAACTGGCTCTTGTTCTCACAGCCTCCACCTTTGGCCATAACCGAGATCTTGAGCCGGTCGCCCGGAACGATCGTGTGGTGAACGATCGCGGGCGTATTGGTCCCGGTGTTAC
>CAZTGH010000087.1:0-6200 GCA_964612985.1 uncultured Pirellulales bacterium | reverse complement strand
CCGCAGAGGATCGGCTACCACGCTCTTGCGCAGGTAGCCCTGGTCGTAACCGCGACGAACCCCGTCATGGACCGCGCCGATAAGGGTTCCATTGCCGCCCCTGATGACGACGTTTGCTCCCTGCTCGGCAAAGACCACCGCCAGCCCGGTGTCCTGGCAGAGCGGGATGCGTTCGGTCGCCGCGATTCGGGCGTTCTCAGTCAGTTGTTCGAGAATCCTGGCGGCGGAAGGCCTGGATTCCGTAGCCGCCGCACGTTCCAGCGCCGTCAGCACGTCGTCGGGCAATTCGTGACAAGCCGCTATGCAAAGCGACTCAACCGCCCGACACACCTCTTCGAATCCGATGGTTCGCACGGCAGTGACTACTTGCCCAGCACGCTGAGCTCGAAGGTCTTGTACGTGACGTTGCCGACGTCGTCGCTGATCCTCAGCGCGATGATGTGCTCGCCGGGCTCGAGTTCTTCGGTGACGATCGTGAAGCTCTCGTCGGTCGTATCGAAGACGAGATCGTCGGGCAGCGTGCTCTTCCAATCGGCGTTGCTGTCGATCGTGTACTCCAGCTTGCCGATCGCGCTGAGGTCGTCGGTGATCTGCAACTTGAGCGTCGCCGCCTTGCCCGTCTTATCCAAAGCGTACTTGCGAATGACCGGTCCGGTGTTGTCGACTACGATTGGATCGCTGATCCGGCTGCCCGTCAGCTTCGTCGTCGGGCTGTTGCTCCGCTCGTCACTGGCGACCACGCGGATCTCGTACCGCCCATCCTCGACGGTCCGCCCGTCCCATTCGTAGCTGTTTTCATCGATCTCATCCTTCAGTTCGATCCAGTGGTTCCGGCCGACTTTGCGGAAATCGATCGAGTAGATGAGCGTGTCGTCGTTGTCGTCCTCGGCTTCGTAGCTGATCTTGAACAGGCCCTCTTTGCCCGAATTGCCCAGCCGGCTGGCCTCCACCGACGCGACCTTCGGCGCCAGGTTCGGAATCGTGCTCGCCACCGCCACCTCGCGGATCAGCGGGGTGCTCTTGCCGTCGGAGGTCTGAAGCGTCAGTTTGTATTGGCAGAAGCGTCCGAGCGGACACCGCAGTTGAATCGGCTCGATGATCTCGACCTGCTCGGTCCAATCGGAAAAGGTCGGGTCGTTGACGTCCTTGACGTTGCCGCTGCGGGAGGAGAGCAGCACCTTGCAGTCGCGCGGGATCTCGGCGTCGATCTGGAGCTTGCCCCATTTGGCCGGCTGCTCCGCGTCGATCAGGTCCGAGACATAGGTGCCTTCAGACGCATAGTCCGGCGACAGCAGCACCAGCTTGGCCGGGTTGGCGGTGCCGATGTAGACGTCTTCTTCGAAGGTGGTGACCGCCGTGATCTGGGCGGCCTGCTCGTCCTCATAGACGATCGTGCTGCGTTCGGCCCCCGGATCGATCGAGTAGAGCTGGGCGTCGTTGCCCGAGCCGAGAAGGATCTTGCCATCCTGTTCCGCCAGGCACAGGAACACCGCCGACTCGCTGAACAGCTCCGTGACATAGCCCTGCTTCGAGACCCCGTACACGTAACTGGCCGTCCCAGGCTTGCTCCCCCGCGCCACCGGCGACGAACGCTGGGGCGATTTCGAATCCGTGTCCTTCTTCGTGTTGGCGATCTTGAGCTGGAGGCCGCCATCGCTGTCGGCGCTCTTCTGACGGCTCTCTTCGCTGGACTCGGGCCGTCCGGCGACCGTCTGATCAGCCGCGAATTTGCGTTCGTTCTGCACGACCTTGGCCGAGGTGGCGGTGGCGTAGAGATGACCTGTACCGGCCGGAGCACCGCCGGCAAAAAGCAGCGCGCTGATTTCGGGCTCGTCGCTGTCGTACAGGACCGTTGCGGATTTGTTGCGCGGGTTGATCTTGTAGATCAGGCCGCGGGTATCGCTTCCGGCGTAGATGAAGCCGTCCTTGCCGGCCGCCAGCGACAGGATGTTCTTGTCCGGACTGTCGTACACGAGTTGGGCGACCTTGCCCGAGGGATCGAGCACGTAAATCTTGCCTTCCGGGCCCGTGCCCAGATACAGATTGCCTACGCTGTCGGTCTCGATCGCGAAGATGTATTTGGCATCGTCCGGCTCGAAGATCGTCTCCATCGTGCCCGTTTCATAGCGGCACAGCCGGCAGTTTTCGCCGCTGATACCGACCACAAGCCGCCCGGCCACGTCGATCGCCATCGCAAAAATGTGCTCGTTGGTGAACAGCTCCTCGTCCTCGCTCGCCTCTTCATCGTCCTCATCGTCTTCGTCCTCCTCCGGCGCCTTCGGCACCGCGAGCCGATCCTTGTCGATCGTCGTTTCGCCCTCGTCCGGATAGATCTTTGTCAGCGCGCCCAGGCGGTACTTGTAGATGCTGCCGTTGGGACTGGTGCCGATGTAGACCGTGTTGCCGCTGACGACGATGCGGTTGACCGACCAGACGTCGTCGAATTCGGACGCCAGCAACTTGGCGGCCCGGCCCAACTGGATCGTGCCCCGCGAACTGACCACGACCCCGTCGGTCTTGCCCTCGAGCAGTTCCTTGCTGCTGGATTGGCGGGTGATCTTGCTGGTCACCGCGGCGCCGGGCCCCGCCGGAAGAGCGATCATCAGGATCAACGCGATCGTGCGCAACCGATTCGAACAGCGAAATTCCATTCCCATCTCAACTCCCTGTCTTTTCAGAATACCGCCCCGACGAACCGATCGAACGATCCCCTCGTCGGACGGAGATCTCTCTTAGTGATACTAGCATTCTGCGAAAATGGACATGAGGCCTATTCTTCCACCACGATGGGCACGATCTGCCTGTCACCAATCACGGTGCCCGTGTCGATGCTTTTTTCGATCCAGTGCGGATACGGCTGAACCCGCAAAGCTCTCTTGTCGCTTTGCAGAACGACGCTCTTGGTGCCCGGAAGGTCGGGCAACTCGGCCTTGTCCAGCGTGATCCCGTCCGGCGGCAGCACCAGAACGCAGTACAGCTTGGTCCGATCGATATTCAGCGCCACGTCCAGCGCCTCGACCAGCGTCTGATAGTTGGTGGCCACGAACCGATAGGGCACGGTCTTGGCCAGGAACCGCTCGTATTCCTGGGCCCCGCACAGCATCAGGCCGTACTTGCCCGCCGCGACGTTATTCGGAACCTCGAGCTTGAGGTTATACTTCTTCTTCTCGGCCAGATACGACTCGACGACCACATTCACTTCGATCTCTTCCCCCGCCTTGATCTGCGGATCGACGATATCGATCGACCAGAAGTGCGACGAGATGTTGTCCGAGCGAATCTTCGTGGCGAAGTCCAGCGACTGGATCTTGGCACACTGGTAGGGATTGTTCATCAACAGGGCCACACTGCCGACGATCTCTGCGATCGGTTCGACCAGGCCCATGCTCGCCGAGACGTTCTCGAAGCGAATCGATTGCCCGTCTTCCAGATTGATGGCAGCCGCGTACTCGATGGTGTGCTCCGGCGGCAGGGGCCCTAGGTGCAGAGCGGCGCCTGCGATGGCCGACCGCGCCAGCGATGCCGTCAAGGTATCGTTGTAGGCAATCTGGCAGTTGTAGGTCCGAGATTTGGCGTCGTTGTATCGTTCGACGCGGATGGTCATCGGAACCATGTCGGGCTCGGCGCCGATCTGCCCGGAAACGGCGGTCATTTCATCGACGGTGATCGCCCCGACGATTTTGCCCGCAGCGCCCAGTTTGAACGAACGCATCACGTTCGAGATGACGGTGTAAACCTTGCCACCGGCCATGGGCAGATTGATCGGACCGTAGCCCAGGAAACTGTGCCCGAAGCCATACACGCGGTCGCCTCGAATCTCGGTGACGGTGCCCAGCACGTTCATGTTGATATCGCCGGTCACCAGAGGCATGGTCAGCGTGCCGCCGACCTTCAGTTCCATCGTTTCTTCGTCGGCGGTCGCAGCGGCGCCGGTAAGCCCCGGAACCGCCATGAATCCCATCGCCTCGAACTGCGAGGCGAGTTCCTGGCTGGCCTGCGTCGGAACGCCCGAGATCAGCAGCGGGCAGGGCAGGGCACTGGCGCCGTTGGGGTTGGCGGGCCCGACGAGCCGACGGCTGAGCACCTGCTCGCTGATTTGCGCCAGGTCGATGGGCTGGGAGAAGTCGAACGCGAACGCCGAGACGCGCTGGCCGCCTCGGGCCATCATCGTCGCGTTGGTGCGCCCCACTTCCAGCATTTCCCGGATGGGCGTTACGCCGTACAGCGGATCCTTGGCGAACGACCAGCCGAACGCCAGTGCGCCCGCCAGCCGACCGTCGATATACACCGGAGAGCCGCTGCAGCCGCCGACCGGACCGGTGTGCTTGAAACGCTCGTCCAGACCCATCACCAGGATCGCGTCGTGCCCCGGGTCCATATCGTAGACGACATCCAATACCTTCAATTCGAACTTTTCAATCCCGTTTTCCCCGTAATCCGTCAGGCAATACGCCTCCATCCCCGGTTTCACCTCGTCGATGTCGATGTACCGCTGCGGGTCCCACGACACCTCGCTCGAAGCCTCCTCCGCCAACGCGGGCATTACGCCAGCCCCCAACGCAAAAAGGCCCAGAACCAGGGCGCAGTACGGACGGAAAACGGCAAAGCCTATCGTATTCGGGTGTGCTTGTGCATCCATCCCCAGCATGTGTATCCTTTCAATGAATAGCAGCGCAAAATTCTACCCGCACGATAGTTGCATTGCAAGCCGAATTTGTTACCATAAGGGCTTGTCTCTATAGGTGGCCCGGCAACCCGGGTCGGCGTTCCCTGGCATGGACATGGAGAACCATCATGAAATCGGAGCATCGCCACGAACTGAAGACCAACGAACTGGCCTACTGGCTGACGCATTTCCCCCAGTGGGCCCGGGAGAACCGTACGACACTGATCGGCGTCGGTGTGGTCGTCGTTCTCGTGATTGGCGTTTATTTCGTACGATTTTATCGGAAGGACGTCGTCTCGATTCGTCATCAAGTGCAGTTGACCGGCCTGGTCACGCAGATTCCCGTGCAGAAGATGGCCGCTGCGCGGGCCGCCAGCCAGGGAACGGACCAATCGATCGCCCTGATGCCCATCGCGCAGGAATTGAAGGCCTTTGCGGAAAGCAGTGGCAACAAGCGCATGGCCGCTCTGGCCCTGATCAAACACGCCGAGGCACTGCGGGCTGAGTTGCACTATCGTCTTGCCGGCGCCGGCAGCGAGGAGTTCGCCCGGAAGATCGGCCAGGCGCAGACCAGCTATCAACAGGCCCTGGGCCTGGCTGCCGACGCTCCGGCGCTGGCCGCCGTGGCGCAGTTCGGTCTGGGCCTGTGCGAGGAGGAACTGGGCAACTTCGACCAGGCCAGGCAGATCTATCAGCAGGTGGCGGATAATCCAGAGTACGCGGGAACCGCCGCGCAAAAGGCGGCGGCCTTCCGTGTCGTGACGATTGACGACTATCGCAGTCCTGTGACCTTCAAGCCGGCGCCTCAGCCCAAGCCGGAGGCGTCCGCACCGCAGATCCAGATCAGGCCGTCCGATACCAACGCGCCGACCGTGATCCCCGCGCCCAACGAACCATCCGCATCGCCGACGGTGCCCGAGAGCAACGAAGCTCCCGCAGCCGGTCCGGATGCCAACGCCGCGCCGGGGACTGCGGCTCCCGGACCCAACGAGCCGGCGGGGAATTGACAGCCGTACCATGTGTGAGTTGCCCGAAGTCTATGGTCAACCGCTGACGCTTCATGTGGGCGTTTCCATACGCGAGCGGAGGATCGACAAGTATCTGCACGGCCGTTTCCGCAACCTGAGCCGGCATTTCATCCAGAATGCCATCAAGGCCGGAACGGTCAAGGTCAACGGCCAGCCCGTCAAGCCCAGCTTCAAGCTCAGCCACCGCGATGTGATCGAGTTCGTGCTGCCTGAGCCCGAGAAGAAGGAGATCGAGCCCGAAGATATCCCCCTCGACGTAATCTACGAGGATGACGACCTGATCATCCTGAATAAGCCCCCCGACCTGATCGTGCATCCCGCCCGGGGCAACAAGCACGGGACCCTGGTCAATGCCCTCGCGCACTATTCCGAGCAGCTCTCCAGCGGACTGGGCGAGTTCCGTCCCGGCATCGTCCATCGCCTCGACCGCAACACCACCGGCGTCATGGTCGTAACCAAGCACGACATCGCCCAGTGGAAGGTCGCCAAGCAGTTCGAGCTGCGAC
>CAZTGH010000086.1:0-16501 GCA_964612985.1 uncultured Pirellulales bacterium | reverse complement strand
GCACGCTGGTGGCCGATTGCGTGAGCACCTCGACCGCGGCGCCATTGGCGAAGCGGCACTCGCCCTTGCGGATGGGCCCGGCCAGTGCGCCGGCGAAACCGCGCTGGAGGAACAGCGTGAGATACTCATACATCCGGCTGGACTGCTCGCCCGAACCGCCCAGGATGCGGACCTGACAGTGGGGTTTGAACAACCCGTCGAGCAGGGTCGCGATCGCGGCCAGTTCGGTCTTGCCCCCGCCTCGGTTGGCCCAGACGATGGCGTCGGCCGACGGGATGGCGGATTCACTGGGTAGGGGCGAATAATTATTCGCCCCTACAGAGGCGAAATCGATAGCAAAGCTGTGCCAGAGGTAGTCCATCGGGCTGCTGTGCTCGGGACAGATCCGCACGTCGGGCACGTCGATCCCGAGGAACACCTTCACGTAGTTCTTCAGGTCCTGTCGCGTTCGCGGGCGGGATCGGCGGAGCATGTCGTATACGCTTCTGGCTCTAATCAGTGCCGGCGAATCATGATTGGCTCCTACATCGGCGCAGGGATACATCGTCTGGGTCATTGGAGATTCCTCCAAAGAAGGGTTTGCGATTTGTCGTTCAGAAATGGGCAGGCCCGTTCGTAGTGTGCCCATAGGAACCTGCCCCATTCGGCTGCGCTCGGGGCGGCTCTGAGCAATACGAGAGGGCGCGGATCGCAACGCCGTAGGCGTCACTACAAACGCGACAGGTCGGAACGCGTTATGCCGATGGGCGTCGGGACACTACAGGGGGCGCAGGACAAGGCACTTTTCCTGGTTCGCGTTAAGGGTGAGGGGGAGGCCTTCGTGGAGGGACTGGCCGGTGGCGGTGACGTCTGCGTCGAGACCGGCGACGGTGTACTTCTGCGCGGGCTCGACGGTGTACCATTCGGGCAGGGTGTTCATGCGGGGCCAGTCTTTGGTGAAGCCCATGTACTCGCGATGGCGCGGGAGATCGAAGCAGAGGGTACCCGACCAGGGTTGATCCGATTGGATGCAGATGGTGAGGGCGTCGCTCGGGGAACTGGTGCGGACGGCACCGAGTTGGAGGCCTTTCTGCCAGGGGCGGGCGATGACGCCCTGGGTGTGCATCAGTGCGTGCATCAGGACGGTGCGGACGCCATTGGCTTCGAGCTTCATCGTGCCCCACAGTTCGGCGGTATCGAGCGGCTCGTTCGAGCGCGTGACACTGCGGGCCATCTCGCGGTCGACCCAGGCGAGGCCCTCCTCGACGGGGAGGCGATTGAGCAGGTAGATCGCCCCTTCGATCGAATCGGCGAAGCCATCGATCGAGTAGTTGCCTTCCCAGTTGTAGTTGTCGTAGGCGGGCTTGAGGAGGTTCTTCAGCGTGCGTTCGACGTGACGGCGATAGGCGGGGCGGCCGGCGGCCATGTCGTAGCAGAGGTAGCCAACGTAGTTGTAGCCCCAGCCATCGCTGAGTTTGCCATTGCCGCCATCGCGGGCGGTCAGGTGGTTGAACATCATGCCGTCCTCGTTGCATCCCTGGGCCAGGATCGTGTCGAAAACGTGCCCGAGCTTGGCCTGGTAGACCTTGGCCTTGGGGCGTTTCTCCTGGACCTCGATGGCGTAGAGCAGGCCCAGTCCGCCGATGATCTCGCAGCCATGGTCGCGGAGACGCGTAGGGACGAAGTCGGGCTGATCGAAGTAGTAGTCGGCGAGGCGCTCGGCCCATGTGAGGAACTCGTCCCGGCCCGTCATCGTGTACAGCCTGACCAGCGCCTGAAGCTGCTCGCCATTGACCTCGATGTTCTTCGAGGGGATCTTGCCAAAGGGCGTATCGTAGCGGGCGTGTTTCCAGATGTCCTCTTCGATCCCCAGCATGCGATCGAACCACTCGTCCTTACCTGTCACTTCGACGATGGCGATCAGGCCATCCTTGACGTACTCGGAGGCCTGGAAGATCAGTTCGTCATATTCGACTTCGACCTTCTGTTTGTTCTGCCAATCGTAGGGGACGGGGATGCGGTCGAGGTGGTTGCAGAGTTTCTGCTCGGCGTGCAGGACGCTGCGAACGGGACCATCGAGCGCGTCTTTGTCGACGACATACGCGGCCCAGCAGAGGAACGGATAGCAATCGGCAGCGGTATCGCGGTAGTTCCAGTGGCCATCCGCGATGTACAGACCGGTCTCGGAATCGATCCGGGGCAGGGCTTTTTCGTGCAGCCAGCGCTGGACTTTGCTCAGGGCGTAGCCCGCAATCTGAGCGGAGCGCCGGGCCTGTTCGACGGCCACTTTGTCCATCTGCTCCTTGCCGACGCCGCGTGTGGCCAGCTCCTTCAGTTCGTCGAGGTGGTTCTGGTAGACGCCGCGAGGCGTGGTGTCGTGCTTGACCGCCAGCGAGGCGGCCATTCCGACCAGTTCGCCCATCATGCCGCCGGTGCGCATCACGCGGATGGTGCCCAGCGCGACGTGGGTGACGCTGATGTCCCGACCCGCCATGAAGAGGTTCTCGACGTTGCGCGAGTAGAGGCAGCGATACGGAATTGGATAGGGCTTGATCGCGGGGGTCACGCAGATCGTGCGGAACTCCATCCCGGGGAAGTGCTCGGTGTTCTTCGGAGCGGGGTAGTGCAGGTCGATCGACCAGGTCGTCGTCACGAAGGCGTCGGGAAACTCGCGGAACTCCTCGATATCCTGCTGCTGGAGAATCACGTCGCCCAGGAGCCTTCGGGATTCGCGCTTGCCTGCAACGTAGGCGACCCAGTCGAGCCTGCGGTTGGCGTATTTGTCCTTGTGTTTGCTGTGGTTCTTCTGGAAGGCCCAGTTGCCATAGATCGCGCGGAAGGTGTGGTCGCGGATGTGCTCGATCTCGGTGATCTGGTTCTTGTTCAGGCCCGACTCCCAGTCCCAATCGCCCCGCGTCGCGTTCTGGCAACTGGCTTCGTTGAATTCCAGCGCCCAGGGACAGTCGGGGAAGGGACTGGGCTCATCCGTCTGTGCCGAGTACCATTGAACCGAGGCGCCCATCGTCATCTTGTCAGGCTCTTCGGGAGCCAGTGACTCACCGGTCTCGGCCCTGCTCTCTCGTCCCATCCGCCAGTCGGCGCCGGCCAGGTAGCCGATGGTCCCGTCACCCGTGCAGTCGGCAAACAGCGGCGCGGTGAACCGAAGCTCGCGCGACGTGGTCAGTTCCCTGGCGAGGACCGCGACGATACGGTCGCGGCGCTTTTCCACCTGGAACGCGTGCGTGTTGAGGAACAGGTGGATATTCGGCTCGGCACGCACGACGCGGAGCTTCTTGTCGTCGTTGTAATACGACGCGGGCTGGGCGTTGCCCCGTTTGCCGGGGTCGAGCTCGGCGACGACGTCGCCCAGGCGCGGATACGGAGGCTGGTGGATGTTGCCGTTGAGGTGGACGCGGATCTCCGAGCTGTTGTTGCCTCCGAGGACGGGACGGTTCTGGATCAAGGCGACCTGGAGGCCCAGGCGGGCGGCCGAGATCGCGGTGCAGGTGCCCGCCATGCCTCCACCGACCACGACCAGGTCGAACTTCCCGGCATCCTCGGGCTTGTGTGGCAGGCCCAGAGCCTGGCGGCGAAAAGCGGCCATCTCCGCACCTTGGTTCGGTGGAGTAAAGTCCCTGTCGCGGGTCAACACGATGGCGTCGCAGCGTCCCTCGAAGCCGGTCAGGTCGTGCAGGGCCAACTGGATCGTCCCGGCGTCGATTTCGATCGTACCGCCATCCTGCCAGTGCCACGTGGCGCCCTCGGTGCCGAAGGTGGTCTCGAGGGGCTGGCCATCGATCAGGACCTGGAATTTCCCGGGGGCGCCGGGGGCATTCCAGTTGGCGACCCAGTCCCGGGTGCGGACCCAGACACGATAGGTGCCCGATCCAGGCAGAGCGACGGTGGTCACCGCGTCGGCGACCGGGACGCCAAAACCATGGGCCAGCAGATAGGGCGAGCCCATCTGGTCCATCGATTGCTGATCGAGCATCCATCCGCCCAGGTCATCGAAACTCTCGGCTTCAACGAGGACAGGCGCCGCCGTCGCGGAGCCGAATGAGATTGTCGTCAAAATGAGAAGTGCTGCTACGAGGGTGCGTGCCGGGGTTCGCGTGCTCATCGTTGCCTCCGGAATCTGTATTGGGTGCTTCGCGGCGCGGCCCGACCGCTTTGGACGGGCTCAGCGTTGTTCGATCTGGGCGATCTTGTGGATCCGCTCGGTGTGGCGACCGCCTTCGAAGGGCGTGGTCAGCCAGATCGCGACCATCTTGAGAGCCAGTTCCAGCGGCACCGTCCGGGCGCCGATGGACATGGCGTTGGCATCGTTGTGGGCTCGACTGAGGCGAGCCAGCTCTTCGTTCCAGCAGACGGCACAGCGGACGCCAGGGACCTTGTTGGCGACCATGGTCTCGCCATTGCCGCTTCCACCGAGGACGATGGCGCGGTCGCACTGGCCTTTGCCGACCGCCAGGGCCGCCGGATAGATGAAGTCGGGATAGTCGCACTTCTCCGTCGAGTGGGTCCCGAAGTCGGTCACCTCGTGGCCCTGCTCGGTGAGGTATTGCTTGATACGCTCCTTGTATTCGTACCCTGCGTGGTCGGTGCCCAGTGCGATCTTCATCCGTACCCCTTGCTCTTGCCGCTCTACGAAAAGGCGATCAGTATAGCGGGGCCAGGGGCCAATTGCAATCGGAAACCGGGCGGGGGAAAGACGGAATGCGTCTGCGTACCGCTTGAAATGTAACTGAAGGCCGGGTCAACACTTAGATTGATCCTGCCGGGCGGCAATCAGCGGTTCAACTCGTCCAGGAGCCTGTCGACGACCACGTCGAGGCGGTCGGCGAGGCTATAGCGACCCTCGCCCAGTTGCCGGCGGATATCCAGGACCTTTTCCACCCGGATTTCCTGCTCCGCACCCGGATCAAGAACCGCAATGTCCGTGTCTTTGTTGTCTTGCTCATGGAACCAGTTCATGACGTCCTCACATCCTTGCAGCGAAGAATCCCTCTGTGGCGGCCACCACGTCATTGGAGATTCGCATTGTCCAGTCGGCGTTTTCATACTCACGTGTCCGTTCGTCAAATGACCAATCTACTGTAATTATCGGAAACTTGGGCTCTTACGGCGCATGGGGATTGCGCCTAATTTGGGATAATGGAATCCCCTATACTTGATTTTCCCGCTCGCCCTGTGGGATTGTCTCTGAACTGGCCCGACAACGGATCTTTTGTCGGATGCTATGTCGCGTCCGAGTTCCGTGTGACGTGAAGTTTCCGACTGGAATCCAGCGGCGGTTGCTGATACCCTGATGGCACTGTATCGCGTATTTTCTGCAAAGGCACCGACTCGGCACGGCGACCGGGTCGGCCACGAGAGAAGAGGAAAGGACGGCTATGCCTGTGCCCGTTGAAGCTGGAACCCCGAGGACGCCGTGGTGGCGGTCAATCGGTCCGGCTCTGATCACCGCGTGTGTCGTTTTCGGCCCGGGGAGCCTGCTGATCAGTTCGAAAATCGGCGCCACTCATGGGTACCAATTGCTCTGGCTCCTTGCCTTAACTGGTGTTCTCATGGGCACTTACATGACAACGGCCGCCCGGATCGGGGTCATGGGCGGCGCGACGCCCTGTACGTTGATCGCCCGGCGACTCGGTCGCGTTGCGGCAGCGGTCATCGGCATCAATTTGTGTCTGATCTGCACCTCGTTTCAATTCTCGAACAACCTGGCGGTAGCAGCGGCGTTCGACACCCTCGGGGTCGCCCGCCTTTTCGGCGATCCGGCCGAGATGAGCGCGCGGACCAAGAATCTGATCAACACGGGGGTGCTGCTGGCATTCAATGCCTTCGTGATCGGGGGGGTTTTCGCCCTGCGCCAGGTCTACCGGGGGCTCGAACGGATCATGAAAGTAATGGTCGCGGTGATCCTCATCTCCTTCCTGTTTAACCTCTTCGTGGTCAAGCCCAGCCCGATCGCGATTTTCCGAGGTTTTATCCCGGGTCTGCCTTCAGGAGGCGAAGTCGAAGGCGTCACACCGATGCTTCTGATCGCCTCGCTGCTGGGGACGACCTTTTCGGTGGCAGCGGCCTTTTACCAGGGCAACCTCGTCCGGGAGAAGGGCTGGTCGATCGGCGACTATCGCAACGGGATCGGCGATTCGATCGCGGGCGTAACGGTCCTGACAGGCATCAGCGCCATTATCATGATCACGGGCGCCGCCGTTTTGCAGGGCAAGCCGGCAGCCGATATCGGCGATCTGGCCCTGCAATTGAGGCCCCTTTTGGGGCCTGCGACCCACATGCTTTTCTGCATCGGGCTGCTGGCGGTGGCGATGAACCCGTTCGTGATCAACGCCATGATCGGGGGCAGCATTCTGGCCGACGGGCTCGGCAAACCCGCCCGATTGAGCGATCGCTGGTCGCGATGGTTCACCGTGCTGGTCCTGCTGGTGGGCATGGGCATGGCGATGGTCGTGCTGCACACGTCGATCCGCAAGATGGACGCGATCGTGTTCGGGCAGGCGATGACGGTGACGGGAAACCCCCTCATGGCGGCGGCGATTCTCTATCTGGCCAACCAGAAGGACATCATGCAGGACCGGCGTAACCGCCTGGTTCACAACATCCTGGGTGGCATCGGCTTCGTTGTTGTTCTGCTGATGGCCCTCCGCGTTCTCCACATTCTCCTGCTCCGCTTCGGCGGCAGTTCGTGAGGTGAATTGTAGAACAGCATCCACAGCGCCTCTGTCCGCTCAGGGCGGAGACGACATGCGATTGGGGATATCAAGAGAGGCGCCTCGGCTCCTCCGCAAGCTCCACCTCGGGCCGCCGGAAGCGCCCCCCCACTTTGTGAAGCAGGGAGGCACGATCTGCCTTTCATCAACCTGGCCTCCTCTGGCGAGATGCCCGCGTGTCACGTCTCGAATCCATGGACACAAGGAACACTCCCCATCTTCACTGACCTGATTATCCTAAGTCGGGTCTGTAAAGTCAATTGTGGCAATTACGTATTTTTCGTTACAGCCTCCCTATATTTACAGGCTTCCATCGGAGTCAAATCAGGGCGACAGCGGCTCGTTGAGGTTGACCGGGTATTTCTGCCAGGGGACGGCGCCGGCTTTGCAGATGTGGTCCCGTAGGGCAGCGAAAAGGCGGTTGTACATTGGGTGGTTCTTGGGCAGCGGCGTCTGTTCGGTTGGGTCGGCGGCCAGATTGTACAGCTCCATGGGCTCGAAGGGGCTGTTCTGGACGAGCTTGAAATGCCCATAGCGTGCGGCGTAGTAGGCCCGGCCTCCGTAGTGACCTCCCTCGCGGCGGACCCAGAAGAGGAACCGGTCCTCATCGGGCTGGTCGTGTCCCAGCAGGGTCGGCAGGAAGCTGACCCCGTCGATCTCGTGCGCGATCTCGACGCCCGCTGCCTGGCAGGCGGTGGCGAAGATGTCCATGGTCAGGGCCACCCGACCGCTGCGCGAGCCTGGCTCGATTTTGCCGGGCCAGACGGCGCACATCGGTTCGCGGATGCCGCCTTCGTACATGTCCTGTTTGCCGGCGCGGAGGGCGCCGTTGTCGGCGCCGACGTTGAGTTGGCCTCCGTTGTCGGACGTGAAGATCACGAGCGTGTCCTTGTCGAGGCCGGTTGTTTTGAGAGCATCGACGACCTTGCCAATGCCCGCGTCGAGGTGTTCGATCAGGGCGACGAGTTTGGCCCGGCGATCGCTGATGCCGGGTTCGCGCTGCTTGACTTTTTCCAACCACTCCTGCGGCGGCTGGATCGGCGTGTGCGGGGCATTGTACGCCAGGTACAGGAAGAACGGCTGCTTCGTTCGGGATCGCTGCTGGAGGTAGTCGATGGCCCACTGGGTGAACAGGTCGGTGGCGTGGCCCTCGGGGTCAATTTCGGTGTCGCCCCGTCGCATATAGTTGATGCCATGCCGGCGATGGTTGTAGTAATCGTCCATCATATCGCCGAGGAAACCGTGGAAGTGGTCGAAGCCGCGATCGGTGGGCTTGTCGGGCGAATGGAGACCCAGATGCCACTTGCCGACGATGGCGGTGTGATAGCCGGCGCGTTTGAGCATTGCCGGCAGCAGCACGGCATGCGGCGACAGGCGTCCCCAGTTGTTCTTGATGTGGGTGCGGATCACGCCGGGGACGCCGACCAGGTCGGGGTAGCGACCACTCAGCAGCGCCGCGCGCGTGGGCGAGCAGACCGGGCAATTGGCGTAGAAATTGTCGAAGCGCATCCCCCCGGCGACGAGCTTATCGATATAGGGGGATTCCAGATCCGTCGCACCATAGCATGACAGGTCGCCATAGCCGAGATCGTCCACCAGAATGACGAGGATATTCGGTTTCCCCGCGGTCTGCTCGGCAAAGGTACGGCTCAGGCCCGTCGCCCCCAGCGATGCGGCGCCGACGAGCTTTAGAAAATCGCGTCTACCGATCATGGCATCTCCTTATCCCCTTGAATCTTCCATTATCAGCGAGAACCCTCCCCTCTCAAGCGGCGCAGCGCCTTGAGCTGGCGAACGGCCTCTCTGTCGCGAGCACGATTCATCGCCTCCTTGGCAGCAATCAGAGCGTCGATCGTCAGGACGCGAAGCTGCCTGCCCTCGACCTCTATCGACGCGCTGGCCTGCACGACTTGACTGTAGTCGCCCAGACCCTGGACCTCGCTGAGACAGTCGATGGGGCCGAAATCTGTGTCCAGGTACAGGTTCTTGAATTCGACAGCATTGGAGACGGTCAGCTCCAGGGGCCTTTTGCCCGGCGTCATGCGATGTACCGGGTGCAGATCCGACAACGCCTCTTGCAGGGTCAACAGATTGGCCGTCGAGAAATTGCAGCAGATATCGACGTCCTGTGTGACATAGGTGCAGCCGTACACGACCCCGGCGTAGCCGCCGACCAGGACGAAGCCCACGCCTGCATCGACGAGACGCTCCAGCAAATCGAGAAAGCCCGCCCTCACAGGAATCTCGCTTTTTGGAGTTTCCGCATCCGATCCAGCACGATCTGGTGTCGTCGGAGGCGTTGGGCCGGAGTCAGGGCGAGGTTCGCCCGAAGCAGAGAAAGGTCGATCTCGTCGTTGCCCGACTCAGCGATCGGGCTCGGCGACGGCGCATTCTCCCGCGGCTTTGATGGTTCCGACGGTGCACTCATGCGTTGATTGTAATGCCTTCGAACCGCAAGGGCAACCGCAGTATGGCCCGTACGGATTGTCTCACAGGCTGGCGAGTTCCAGTTTGTCGCCGGTGAGTTTCATCCAGCGGTGCAGTTCGGCGTCCAGGGTCTTGACGGTCTGGGCGTGTTGCGGGTCCTCGGCCAGGTCGTTCATTTCCCACGGGTCTTCGCGCAGGTCGAACAGTTGCACTTCGCCCACGTGCGGATAGCGGATCAGTTTGTACCGGTCGGTGCGGACCATCCGCTGGAAGTCGCGATAGGCGCCGTAGATCGAATCATAGAGCTTGTCCTTCTTGCCCGTGAGCAGAGGGACGAGGCTGGGGAACTGGACGGTCTCGGGGGTCTCGATGCCTGCCATTTCGCAGGTGGTGGCGAAAGCGCTCTGGAGGTAGACCATCGCGTCGATCTTACGGCCGGGCTGGATGCCGGGACCGCAGTAGACGTAGGGCATGCGGACCGAATGGTCGTACTGGTTCTGCTTGCCCATGAGGCCATGCTGGCCGACGGCCAGGCCGTGATCGGCCGAGAAGATGATGACGGTGTTGTCCGCTTCGCCCGTGGCCTCCAGGGTGTCGAGGATGCGGCCGATCTGGTGGTCGGCGTGCGTGATGATCGCGTAGTATTCACTCAGGTGGACTTGCACGGCCTCTTTGGTGCGGGGGAACGGCGCGAGCACCTCGTCCCGCAGCTTGTGGTCGCCCTGGTCAAACGGATGCTCGGGCAGGTAGTTCGGCGGGATCTTGATGTTCTCCGGCGGGTACATGTCCACGAATTCCTTGGGCGCCTGCCTCGGGTCGTGCGGCGCGTGGAAGGCGACGTACATGAAGAAGGGGTTCGGGCTTTGTCTGGCATGGTTGTCCAGGTAGTCGATGGCGCTGTCGGCCCAGAGCCTGCTGCTGTGGACGGTTTCGCCATCGACCTCTCGCCAGTGGCCTTCGAGCGTCTTGTCGCAGGGGCTCCAGGAATTGCCGGGTCGGGGGCGGTCGTAGGGATCGTTGACGATGCCCTTCTTCGCGTTCTCTTCGGCGTTGGGGTCCTTGGAGGGGAACATGCCGGGTCCGATCGGGCCGACGGTCTTGAAGCTGCGCTGAAGGGCAGGCTTTCGATTGTGCCACTTTCCCGTCATGAAGGTGTCGTAGCCTGCTTTGCCGAGCGTCTCGCCCCAGAGGGGGTAATCGCCGCAGTTGTCCCCGCCGCAGGTCCATACGTAACGACCTGTGTTGAGCATGGCCCGACTCGCGACGCAGACGGCGCCGTGCCAGGCGCCCTGGTTGAAGCAGTGGGTAAACGTCGTGCCCCGGCGGACGAGTCGATCCATGTTGGGCGTCTTGACTTCGGGATTGTTCAAGACGTTGAGCGTACTGAACGCCTGGTCATCGGTGAACAGGAAGAGGAAGTTCGGGCGCTTCTCCCGGGCGGTTCCCGCCTTGAGCGCCCAGGTCCCGGTACCTGCCAGGGCCAGTCCCGCGCCCAACCGTCGGAGAAAATCGCGTCGTTGCATCAGTAGTCCTTTCCATCGAGACTGCGCCGGCACGAAGTCCGCCAGGCAGTCAGTGCTTCGATCATCTCTCGGGCCATCTCCGGCCTTTCATCAGCCAAATTGCGCTGTTCGCCCGGATCGTTTGGCAGATCATACAATTCGAACGCCTTGCCTTCATCCGGACTGTAGATCTTGTACTGATTATCGATCAGCGCCAATTGGTTTCTGCTCTGAAATGCAATCGGACGCGGTCGTTGGGTCATCTTTCCGTCGATGAGGGGCAGAAGGCTGACACCGTCGGCAGGTTCGAGACGGTGCTCCGAACGCGCGCCGACGACGTCCAAGATCGTAGGGAAGTAATCGCTGGTGCAACAGGGCATGTCAATGACTCGGGGTGTTTTGATTCTACGAGGCCAGAGCAACAGACCTGGAACGCGGATGCCCCCTTCGTAGAGACTGCGCTTGCGTCCACGCAGGCCTTTGGTGCGACCGGGGGCGGAGTCGTTGCCCTCGGGTCCGTTGTCGCTACAGAACCACAGCATGGTATTGTCGGCGATTCCGAGCGCGTCCAACTGGGCACGCAGGCGGCCCACCTGCTCATCCATCGCGGTGATGCAGCCGTAGTAGTCGCGCTGGTCGGCTTTCTCATTCTCATACATCTGGCGATACCTGGGACCGGCGACCACGGGCAGGTGCGGCGAGTGAAACCAGATCACGGCAAAGAAAGGCGTATTCGTCGCGGCGGCGCGGCGGATGAACGGGATGGCCCGATCCATGATGATGCGGGAGTCGTCGCCCTCGAGGTTTTCCGTGACGCGCTGGCCGGGCCCGCTCCAGTAGTATGTGCCATACGGCGTCTCGGCGCCAGGCTCCTTCATGGGGTCCCAGGTCGGCACCTTCGCTTCGGTGCTGAAGCACGTCTGGAAGCCGTGCTCCCAGGGCGGGGCGTAGTGTGTGATCTGACCGGGCCGGCCCCGATTGGAGTCCTCGATCTCAGTGGTCAGCGTGCCCAGGTGCCATTTGCCGAAGTGCCCGGTCGCGTATCCGTGTGCCTGGAGGACCTCAGCCAGCGTGACCTCCTGGCTGGGCATGTGTCCGACATTGGCGAAGAAGACGCCGTATCGATAGGGATGTCGTCCGGTGAGGCAGCTTCCGCGCGTGGGCGAGCAGACGGGGGCGCCCGAGTACCAGCGTTCGAAGCGGAGGCCTTCCGAGGCCATGCGGTCCAGATTCGGTGTCTGGAGGACGGGGTGACCGTTGTAGCCGGTGTCGCCCCAGCCCTGGTCGTCGGTCATGCAGAGGATGATATTGGGCCTATCGGCTCCGGTGGCAGCGAAGAGTCGGGGCGAGAGACCGCCGGCGATCAGGGCCATCCCCAAGCCTTGGAGAAAGTCTCGTCGGGTGGTTTGTCGTCGATCCATGGAGGCTCTTTCGTCGAGGTTAGGTCTTACGGTCCCAGAGATTGGCGGGGCGCCGGTCATACTGCGGTCGGGCGTCGCGCTGGGGCATGGAATCGATCACCTTCTGGAACTTCTCTCCGGCGGCAAGGTGGACAGGGTCCTTGCTGGCGAGGAGGTTTTTCTCTTCCCACGGGTCGGCCTTCAGATCGTAAAGCTGTTCGATCTGGCGGTCGATGTTCACCCAGACCTTGAAGCGCTTGTCACGGATCACACGGGAAGCATAATCATGTTGTCCTCGGACGCCTTCGTCATCGAGGCGGGCCGGACCGTGGCCCAGCGCCATGATCCATTCGCGGGGAGAATCGTCCGCCTGGCCCAGCAGCAGAGGAGCGATGGAAACACCATCGATTGTTGTATTCTTCGGCAGTGTCGCTGCCCCCAATTCGGCGAACGTGGGTAGCAGATCGGTGAAGTCGGTCAGCGCATCGGTCACCACGCCAGCCGGTACGAGACCCGGACCATTGACGATGAAGGGCTCGCAGACGCCCGCCTCCCATTTCTTGCCTTTGCCGCCTCTGACCTGGCGACCCTGGCGTTTGCCGGTCAGGCCACCGCTGGAGCCGTTGTCTGTCGTGAAGATGACGATCGTGTTCTCGCGTATGCCAAGATCATCGAGGGCACCGACCAGGCGGCCCACGAGCTTGTCCGTGTAGCGGACCATGGCCTTGTGCTTCGCATACGTCTCGGTGACGTCGGGCTCATCCGGCGTCGGGACCAGCGGTCCGTGCGTCAGGCACATTGGGAAATAGAGAAACATCGGCTCGTCGCGATGTCGCCTGGCGAAGTCGATCAGGAAATCGGTGTAGACGTCCGGCCCGAACTTGCGGCTGTGGGTCCGGCTTCCCTCGGGGGTGTTGATGTAAGGGTCCCAGTAGCGCTCGGCGCTGGGCGGATTGTCGGCCTCGAAGCCCGTCCACAGGCACCAGTCGTCGAAACCGTGCCTTCGCATGGCATCGGGCATGAGGCGGAAATCGTTGATCTGCCACTTGCCTGCGGCGGCGGTGGCGTACCCGGCGTGCTTCAGGACCCGCGCGACGGTCGTGTAGTGATTCGGGTCGAAATAGCCGACGCCCCAGCGCGGGACGTCCCAGTGATTGACCCAACCGGTGCGCCAGGGGTACTGACCGGTCAGCAGGGTCGCTCGCGAGGGGGTGCATTGAGGCATCGACCAGGCGGAGGTGAAGCGCATCCCGCCGGCTGCCAGGGCATCGATGTGGGGCGTCTCGATCTCGTCGGCGCCGTAGCAGCCGATCCACTCCTTGCCCAGGTCGTCGACCATGATGAACAGTATGTTCGGTCGGGTTTGCTCCTTTGCAGCGGCGCGCGCAGCGCTTCGGGTGAAAGCCCAAGCCGCACCGAGCCCGAGTGCCTGAAGAAACTCTCGTCTGTCGATTCGCTCGTGCATGCCTGTGTACTCCCGAGTAGCGTCCACCTTCCGATCATGCTCGTACGAAAGCAATTCTACCGGAGAGGCCCGCATTGCTCAAGGGCCATTGCCGCGTCGGGATCGGCCATGGAGCGCATGCAGTGGCGCTCCCAAATACTCGCGTGGCAGGTCAGCGGACAGCGTAGGGTCCGAGGAACCGTTCTCCATCGAAGTGAACGAGGTGTGAAGGTGTGTCGGCCACCCAGACCTCCGTTTCCCACGCGATTTCGCTGACATAACGAGCCATTACGGAACGGTTAGGAAAGGCGGTGACGTAGATCAGGCCAGCACTGGCCCCCGTAAACAGTTGGGCCAGTTCGGCGTGGCGCTTGCCGTCCACCGGGCCGTGACTTGTGACGGCTTCGATCAACAATAGCCAATTCCGCCCAGCGTCGTAGAGCACGGCATCCGGCATCTTACCGTGCCGATCGATGTCCACGCCCAGGTCACTGAGCAATGCCGCGTCGAAATAAGCCCATTTCTCACCGGTGTCGCCCACGTAGACCAACTTGCTTCCTGGAGCAAAACGCGGGGCGAAATCTTCAATGATTGCGCGGAGCAGTTCGCTATGTTCACCTGAGCTGAGCGTAATCTCCTGTCCTTGTTCCATCTGGACAGCAATGCGATTCTGTTCTCGCTCGTTTGCGTACCTGGTTGCGAGTGTTTCATGTTCGGCGAGATAACGTGTCAGCATGTCGTGCCACGTCTTGGTACCAAACGTCCGCACCAGTGCGAGGGCCGAAGGCGCAATCTGATAAACGGCTTTGGGACTGTTCACCGGGCGGTCAGGCTGATCGGGATTGTAGAGAGCAATGCCCGCTTGCACAAACTGATGCATAGTCTGCCTGCGAAACGTCTCCCGTGTATTCGGCGCGTACTCTCGGCGATAGTGTCTGCGTACCCAGTCCATGATCGGGGTGATGCCCATGAGCGGCGACTGTGCCATCGACCATCTCTTCTCAGGTGTCAGGTCGAGCAGGGCAAGCAGGCACAAGGCGGAACGGTCATTCTGCTGTGCTCGCGGCAATCCGAGCGAGACAAGAACCTGGATCGCCTCCTTGACGCGCTCACGGTTCTTCTTGGCCATGCTCAAGATTCTCCACTTGCTTGTCGATCGAGGATTGCTGGGGTTCCCTGCAACGCATGGCCCATTGTCCCAACCGGACGAGACTTCTCCTATGGGGATATCTCAGGTTCCGCAGGTCCGTCGCATTTACTTGCGTGTGCCCGTTGAAACGTCGAAAGGCCTGATCAACGGAAGTGCTATTGAGAAATGTCGCCAATCCGTACGCCAGCGATTTGGGCAGGCCGTGCTTGCCCACATGAAACACGTTCAGGTGGTTCTCGAATCCCAGCATCTCAGCGTCGGGAAAATCATCTGGCGTCACCACGCTGGCTACGATACGACGTTCTTCCTCTTTCGATGAGAAACGCCGAACCACACAATAGAATCCCGTGGGATACAGCCATTTCTCAGTGTTGTCGTTTCGTTGAATTGCATTGGGTTTCTTCGACCCAGGCTGGGGCCAACATATAGCCCACTTCTTGAAATGGGTGGCGTACAGTAGTGGAACGGTCCCTTGTTCCGGCAAGTTGCGCAAGTGTTCCTTCAGTCGAAAGTCTACCACCGGACCTGTCGAGACGCTCACACCGATATCGTCCAACAGGTAGCGGGTCGGACCCGAGCGTTCAGGACGGCCCAGTTCGGGTGACGTTGGGACATGTATGAAGCACTCACTGTCGCCGGGAAATACGATCTGGTCGAAAGCGTACTCATGGGATTGCATGTCGTGAAAGCTGGCATCCGTCGAGGTCGTTATTGCCACCTTGCTGTGAAGTTCGCCGCGCACCAGAAGGACAATGACGTTTTCTTGCAGCACCTCGTCGTCTTTGAATGCTTTGTTTCGCGATGCGAAGAGATGCATTCGTTTGATTGTTGCTCGCTGCAGGATATACCGGCGAAAGGAACGATAGTAGGGCCCGTTGCAGAAACTGCGGGGTACGATTGCCACAAGTTGCCCACGGTCTTGCAGCAGAGCCAGAGCGAGAGCTACGAAGGCCGAATACAAGTTCACCGTTTCGATGCCGACTTCGCGCAATGCCAAACGAAGTACAGAATTGGCCCGGATCTTCTTGTACGGCGGGTTAAGGATCGCATGGGTGTATCTCGGAAGCGGCTCGCCGAAAAGACTGCCACTCAATGAATCTACGGCCGTGCGTATGAAGTCATCGCCTCGGATGGTGGCGGCAACATTCAGTTGCCCCTCATATTTAGCCAAAGTCTCTGACAAGTACGGGTGAAGACGAGTGTCGATCTCGAAGGCATCCACTTCAGCCCGATGGAAATGAAGTTCTCCGGAAAGCCATCTTTCCAGGAAGGCAGCAGAAAGCGAACCGATTCCGGCGCCCGCGTCAAGCAGACGACAAGTGCTCATTGCCTGGCGCGGGAAAAGGCCCGCCATGAAGCGCGCGATCGTCGCCGGCGTAAAGAACTGGGCGAACCGCGATTTCGTCTCTGGATCACAGGCCCTGGATACGGCCAACCTCATTTGTTCAACATCCAAGGGCAATAGTCCAACTCCTATAATGGTGGCGCTTCATGAAAGACAAATCGATTGTCTGGCCAGCCAAGGACCCAGTCAATTCTACCGGCATTCGGTACGATCCTCAAGCACATGTCGTTTTTGCGTACGTCAGGCTTGAGGTGCTATCGGGTTCCCACGCGGTGCCTGTTATTCGATTCGGGCCCAGGTACAGGTTTCAGCAGCAAGCGTGAACCAACGATTTCTCCGACGGCCTTGCGGGAGAGGGGGGCGGGGCGGAGTTGGGTTTTTTGCCAGAGGTCGTAGTTGGTGAGGCGGTGGGGGTGGTCGGGCTGTTCGCTGGCGCCGACGGGGAGCAGGGCCATGGCGGTGTCGGGGTCATTCATGGGAACGTACTGCGTGTAGGACTGGGCACGTTGCGAGAGGATGGTGCCTC
>CAZTGH010000085.1:0-16628 GCA_964612985.1 uncultured Pirellulales bacterium | reverse complement strand
GTCGTTCTGATCGTCAATCGCGATGAACAGAACGTTGGGGCGTTGTCCCGCCTGACGATCCTGTGTCCGCGCGAATTGCCCCAGAAGTCCTGTGGCAAGCACGGCGCCGGTACTTTGAAGAAATGTTCGTCTGTTCATCCGTTCGTCTCCTTACGTCCTACTCGTGGTCGTGGATCACGCGGTTCGATGAAAACCAGAACTGACAATCGGTCTTCGGAAAAGCGGACCGATAGTTGACGCTTTGGGGAGACCTCCAATTCTTCCCCCTTCTGAGCACCCCCGGCGATAGCTGCATAGGCAAGGCCAGGCTTCAGGTGCTGAAGCGTGAGCCGGTGTGTGAAGACCCCTTGCGTTCCAGCGAAAGAGCAGTACGGCCGCTGCGGTCCGTCCGGGAGCGTAGTAGATCACGCCCGCGATGTGTCGATCCTCTGCTGGTTGGAGCACCTCGTAGAGGAGGCTGCCGTACGGGCAGGGAATGTCCCCAGTACAACCAACACGCCAACAGTCACGATTCGCGCTCGTATCTTCATGCTTCTTCCTTCTCTGGCGATCGTAAAGTCGTTCACTTCTCCTACAATCTGGCCACTTTCGCGACCCCGCGTCGGAGCCATCCGGCTCACTCGAAGCCGAACTCCAACTCATTGGGCCAGTGCGGGGCCCAGTTCGGGTGGAAGCTCGGGCTCAGGCCCTCGGCCGCCGAGCGGCCGCGAGAAAGTTCCATGTCGGGACCACGGGTCTCGTGGTTCACGCGGAAACTGAATTTCACGGTCTTACCCGCGTCCCGCAGCTTCTTGACGTGCGGGATCTCGCTCCAGGGCAGAGCGCACTCGACGATGCGCGTCCCGGGCACGTAGCGAATCTCCAGTTTGCCCTGGGCCGGGCCTTCCTGCGCTGACTTCGGCTGGCGCGGGTAGAAGTGCTTGTACGTCATTCCCGGCAGCCACTGCCTCCAGATCTCCGTCCCGCCTCCATACTCGTCGGCGACCTTGTTGAGCGCGAACTCGTAGTCCGTTGATTTGTACCAGACGAACTTCGGCATTCGTCCGGGCAAGTGGCTCTGCCAGCCATCCTGGCCCAATGGAATCGCATTGAAGGCGATCAGCACGTTATCGCGTGCAATCTGGGGCATGCTGCTGGGGATGTCCGGCCAGCGGCGGTAGCTGAAACGCCGGACACCCTCAGGCCAGTGATGCTCGCGAAGTTCCTTGTGCCGACCGAAGTCTACCTGCCGTCCGCGCTCGTCGACCGGCTCATATGAAACCGCAGGGTAGAAATCCGCATCCGGATCGCGCGTAGCGAATCGCATGGTACCGTCCTGGGACGTGCCATCGGCAATCTTGGCTGCGAAGTAGAAGTGCTCGTCGTCGTGAGCCATATAGCCGACGGCCAGCCCCTCGGACTGCTGCGAATCGAACCTGACAAAGGGAAAGAGCATTTCTTCGGTGAAACTCGGCCCGTCGGACCCGGTGACTCGAATGGTCTGCGGCAGTACACCTTCCCAATCATCCAGCTTGCCATCGACGCGGACCATCCGACGGGCGATGAGATTGATCCGCATCGATTCGTCATGCCGAGCGATGCCGTCTTCGCCCGCATCGAATTCCAGCCTAAGCGGGTATGCATTCGAGAGGGACGCTGCTCCACCGGTCACTTTGACATCGACCCACTTCTGCTCACGAGCTTTGAAGGTGAGTTCCTTTGGATACTCGATCGCAAGCTCACCGAGCCGCACCTTGAGCCTGCCCTCGATTACGTGATTTCGTTGATTCGTCAATCGCAGCTTCATGTTCGGCTTTGCATTGATCGGGGCCGTCATGTCATAGGCAATGGTTTCGAGCGGCTCGAGTCCTTCGATCCGTGATTTCCGAAGGGCCTCCAGTAGTGTCGCAAAGCTGCCCGACCGATTCGGATCTCCTCGCAGGAAGACACCTCGCTCGTCCAGCGGCAGCGTGAGTCTGGCCCCGGCCGTCTTGATGGGATTGCCGTAGTGGTCGTAAGCCCCGCAGCCTGCCGGCAATTCGATGGTCATGGAGACATTGGTCATGGGCATCGGCGTCTCGATTCGCTCGATCAGCTCCGCACGGGACTCGGCGGCCTCCGCAGGCAGCGATGCGAGCTTCTGCCGGAGCTTCTCCCTGGCGGCGACTTCATCGAGGCTGCGCACGGTCTCAAACAGCACGCCCGTCGTCTTGTCGCCACTAAAAAGCGGGGCGATATCGCCCACGACCACGACCGTTCTATCCTCGGGATTCCCGTCGAGGCCGTCAAAGACGAAGACCCAAGGCAGGCCGTTGCGGAACAGGATCTCGCGGAAGCTCCGCTCCCCGATGAAATGCTGCACGGCCCCGTAGGAGGCCGCCAGCGGGCGCGAATCGATCCAGCGAGGGACTTCCGTCTCGCCATCGTCCGTGTGAATCACCTCCTTGCCCATGCGGTGGTGACTGAGGGTCGAGACAGCAATCCGGCTCAGGCTGCCCAGCGACCTATCGTACCCGGCCGCCCGATTGGACGCCACGACGCCCAGGAACCGGTCGTCGGTGTTGGCCGTCCAGGATTCAGTGTCCCAGATGAGCACCCGGCCCTTGTGATGTGCGCGCGTGTTCCATTCTGGATAGAGGACCGGGGCATGCAGACCCTGGTAGTGGATGGAGCAGAAGTCCAGGTACGGCAGGAACTCGTCACTGCCATCGGGGAAGAGCTTATCGAGTGTATTGGTCGACGAGTCGCAACCGCCCACGAGCACGTCCACGTTTGCGTCGCGTCGGGCCTGGAACACGGCGTCCCCCATTCGTTTGTAGAGCTCCCGATAGCGAGGGATATCTGCCGCCCAGCCGGAGATGCTCATGCCCTCCCAAGGCTCGTTCCAGAGCATGAAGCCCGTGATCGGGCCCTTCGGCCAGCCGTACTTGCAGGCCAAGGCGTAGACGAACTGCTGGTACTCATTGTCGCGCTCCGGCAGCCAGCAGAGATCCATCTTGCCCCCGCGCATCACGTCGTTGGCATCGAGATGCGGCCGGCCGCGCCCCAGGGGCTGAAACTTCGTCCCGGCCCCGATCTCGGCGATGCAGGTGACTTTGTGCTCGTGCATCTCCTGCAGATCGTGCTCCAGTCGCTCAATCAGTTGGTCGTAACGGGACTGTTCCTCTTTCGTAATGAAACTGACGCCGTAGCGAACCGCCTGAATACCCAACCGTTCAAGAATCGGGGCGGGCATATGTTCGAGGCATTGCTTTGGGTACTGGACTCGCTTGCCGTCGGGCTTGAAGGTGCGAACCGCACTGGTCAGGAACTGCCGGCCATGCTCGCCCAGATCGACCACGAACCCGTAACCGCCCTTCGTCTCGACCATGGGCGGACGCACGGTGATGTCACACCATCCTTGCGGAGCCAGATCGACAGTCAGCGGGACAGAGCCTACCACTTCGAGCCGGCGCAATTCCGGATACCACTGATCGCCGGGCACTGCGCTCTGGCTGTACCGAATGGTCTCAACCTTGCCCTCCGCCGCGATCGGCTTGCCGGTCAGGTTCTCGATCTGGAACGTGAAGCTCGGCTCTTCGCCTTCGTGGTAAACATTGCCCGGGGCGTTCGATTCGATCATAACCACCTTGAAGTGTCCCCGCAGTTTCCACTTGGGCGATGTACCGGAGTCGGGATAGTTGGTCCGGTCAGGGTCCAGACCGAAGCACTCATGGTAGTTGTGCATGTCCGGCAGCACACCCCAGGCGCCCTCGACAACCTGTACGGCCAACACGGCAACGATGACACTCATGCCGATGGCAAGTGTTCCAGGGGAAAGCCTGTTAAGGATACGTCGTTGCATCAAACAACTCCTCTTAGAAAACTCATTCGCTGTACCGGTGTGCGTCAGTACAGCTACCATTCGATGACATTGCTTGGCGGCGAAGCAACGGCTCGGGGAAAGGTCAGGTTGTCGAGGCAGGCTTTCCACCGCCGGTCGTCGCAGGCATGGTCCTCCTGTAGCACGGATTTTAGTTCCTGACGGGCATAGCTCGCCAGAAAGGGGTGTAGGTCGTTGAGATATCCAATCAATATGTCGAATCCCCGCCTTGCTCCGCAGCGCGCCAGGGCAGCCGCGATGCGGCTTTCCAGAATCCCGGCATACACCTTCTCGTCGGCCGTGTGCGGGACCCTGGTCACACCGTTCTTGATGTACGGGTCGTCCAGGAACCTGCCCAGGGTGCCAATCGCCCGTGCCTCGGGCATCCGTTCGATCACGAAGCAAAGGTTGATCATACGATTGTAATAGGGAACCAACCGCAGATCGATACGGCCTCGGTTGTACGCCGTCTCCTGGCGAACGGGCGGGTTCCCGATCTTCAACGCATCGGCGAGGTCCAGAATGGCCGGCAGCATGGAACGCTCACCGCTGAGGCCCAGCAGCGCGATATCCTGATTGATCGTCCAGTAGTGCGTGCTCTGGTCTTTGCGATAGTATTCCCAGGGCAGCTTCCCGGTCGCCTCCTCCTCTTCGAAGAGACGCTTCATCTCGTCTACGATGAGGGAGTTGCCCGTCCGGTTTCCAAACCACGCCAGGGCCTTGGCGATTCGGAGTCGGGCGGCATCGCTGCCCGCCTGGACAAAACATCTGACCAGCAGCGGCTCAACTTTCTCACGAGGTAGAGCCAGTATCCTGATCAGGCTGTTGTCCTCTCCCGATTCCAGCGCCTCGATCCGCCTGGCGACCCGTTCCGTCTCCTCAGCGGCATCGGCTGCCCTGTCACTTCGGTCAGGAGCAATGATGTTCAGATCGGATAGAGTCTGGCCGAGAGACGTTACGTCGAAATCACGCGGAGCGATCTTCCGGCGACAGAGGCTGGCACCGATGCACCCGGTGACGTAGCCCAAGGTCATGATGTCGATGGACATGCGCGTAAACTGCAGGGCATTGTGCGTTTGCGAAATGGCCTTGGCGGAGACGAGCAGACCGTCAAGGCCCTTCGGAATGAGGGCTCGGTAAGGAATCTCGACCACGGCGGATATCCCATGGGGCAGCAGACAACCAACCCGGGTCAAGGCGGTATCCCCGAAATGATGCGGATCATAGTCGGAGTGAGCCAGCGATATCGTATCGGCGTGGCGCCGCTCTTCGATCACATCCTTAAGAGTGATGGTGTATTCGCCCACGACCCGACGGGACTCCCGGACCGTCAGCATGGGCATGAAGTCGTAGTAATGTGACTCGTGGTGCGTCAGTTCATAGCCGCGCTGCAATTCCCCCATCGTGTGATTCGCGAGGATGTCGTAATCACGGTTGGTCGAGGAGTCCTGCCAGGTTCGCAGGCCGGGATTGACGTCCCACTGACTGTAGTTCTGCGTCGCCTGCATCCGTTGGTTACCGAACTCCCATGCGGCGCCCGCAAACACCGCCACATCGGCATCGCCCGTCGCATCGATAACGACCCGGCCTCGAACGATGGCCAGTTCGCCATTTCGTTCGACGACGAGGCCTGTCACTCGATTGCCCTGCTTGGTAGCGCCAGAGATGATGGTGTTGGTCAGCAGCCTCCCATTGTTCTGAGTCACTGCCTTTCGAAAGTAGAACATCATCGCGGCTCTCGACGAACCGCTGCCCAGTCGGGCACTCAACTCCCTGACACCTTCGTTAATCTGGCGAAAGACATCGCTTTTGCGATACCCCCAGTAGTAGCCCATCACGCCGCCGAGCGTCTTGGTTCCTCCCAGATCCGGAAAGTACTCCACCGTCACAACGTTCGCGCCTCTTTCCAGCGCGGCCATCGCCGCCGGCGCACCCGCCGTCCCCCCGCCGGCGATCACGAGGTCGGTTTCGACAGTACCAGGCAGGTACTTCTCGTAAGGAAAGGTAATGGCTTTGATCGCTTCGTTGGCACGTATGTCGTTAACCGGCGTCACCTCGCAATCGCGCAGCGGTATCGGGCCTGACCGGTGATGGATGAACTGGGTCTCTGGGCCACCATGTTTCGCGAACGAGAGACCTCCCACCGACGCTTCGGCCTGCTCTTTCATCGTAAGAACCGCTCGACAGCTCAACTCCGCGCGGTTGTCACGGGGCAAGGATCTGTAGTTGCAGCATCCCGGCTCCTCGGCTACGTCTCTTGCACCCGACAGTTGCACGGTCTCCCACGCTACCTGAGCGAGCCGGGCCTTGGCAAACGGGGCACAACGCCGGATCAGATGGGCACAAAGCATTTCGGTCTTTTGGCGTGCTTCCGATTCGGCGGTATCCCCGCTGGCAGGGAAATGGAACTCCACAAAACGCTGTCCCGGCATGCGTTTGCCTCGGTGCACGTAAATCTTGTTCCTCAAAAGACCAAGCGAATCGGGAACAGAGAGCTCGTTCTCAACATCCGCGTTCACACCGTAGAACTCGAGACAGAAAGAGTAGTCGGCCCACCCGCGGTCCGGACCGGCAGCGGTTCCTCCGGCAGCATCGATGATCTGCTTGCAGAAGACCACCTGATGGCCGAACTTGTTGGCTAGTGCAACTCCGGATGCTTCCTTCTTCTCGCGATCGGCGAGAATTCCCCACGCCCCCGTCATCAGGAGCACATGAGCGCCGGCATTCAACAGCGCGCCCATGAATTGCTTCTTCACCGAACCGCAGAAGAGAGGGAGTTCACTGCCGAATGCGCTGTCGGTGGCGTCGGCATCGAACGGCACCCCTATTTCGGGCTTCTCGGCCTCCGGCAGGAATAGCTCTCTCATCTGTCCGTCAAACGCCTCCCAGCCCCCGCGATCCAGCCAGGGCCGCAGTGTGGCCGTAATCTCCGTCGCCAGGAACGTACGCCGCTCGATCAGCAAAACGCGCCGCCCCAGCTGGGCGCCCTCGAGGGCGGCAAAACAGCCCGACAGAGTCCCTCCCAGAACAACCAGATCGTAGGCGCCAAAGGTCCGGGACGACTGCTCGTCTATGGCGCTGCCAAACAGAAGCTCCGTCCAACCACTGTGCGTCCATGCAGCCACAGGAATGGTTGATTTCAGGAATTGTCTGCGGTCCATACGCGAAAGCCTTACTGCTCTTTGTCGATCAAATGGAAACACCCGCACGACATGGAGGCTGTCTTCTACGGTCCCATGTAACAACGGGATTCTCGCACACTCGTTCACCAAATGCAAGTGCCCGGAGAGAAGGGTAACCGTCGCATCGAGTGCGACATCGACGACAAAGGAGTGATACGGTCGACCAGGTCTTTCTTCGCGGTTGCCATGGAAAGCCCCTGGGGAACGGACCAATATGCATCGGTTGAAAACCAGAAGCGAGTGTACAGAGAGTGAACGGTGGGCAAGTGCCCGGTCGCAACAGGAAATCGTCTCGCCAAGGCGCCGGCGGGCGGAGAGATGTCAAGCGTGATGGTCGCCTCGCAGATAACGGACAGTTCCCGCTGTGCAACTGTCCGGTCTCAAGGGTGGAGGAAAAGTGTAGCGGCTGGCGGGGCGAAAGGCGAGCAGGCGTTCGTGGTCGAGCATGCGCTGTTTCGTGGCGGGTCCGCCGGGAGCGGAGAAGCCCCCGAGGCCGCCGTCGGTTCGCACCACGCGGTGGCAGGGAACGATCAGGGGGATGGGATTGCCGGCCATGGCGTTCCCGACGGCCCGGGCGGCCTGGCAGCGACCGACCTGGCCTGCCAGTGCGGTATACGTCAGGGTCTGCCCGGCCGGAATCCGGCGGCAGGCGTTCAGAACAGCCCGCTCGAATGGCCCTCGACCGGTCAGGTCAACCGCCGGATCAGTACTGAAATCGACGTTTTCGCCCTCAAAATAGGCCATGATCCGCTGCTGAAGATCCCTCGCAACGCCCGCTTCGAAAGAGGGCTCCTGCGACGATGCCCCGAGGCTGAAGAGTAAGGCCTGGCGAACGGCGGCGACCTCGTCGGCGGGCAGAAAGGTCCGGCAGACGCGGTCTCCGCGAAGGGCCAAACCGAAATGGCCCCAGCAGGTTTCGAAGATCGTGTATCGTATCATCTCAGCAGTCATGGCATCGCCCCCATTTCGGTGGACACCCCGCCAAGGGGGCCATCGCACACAAATATTCACCTTACGGGCGAAATGCGTTGACGCAAGGCCAAAATTCTGGTAAAGAAAAGAGTTTTTATGAAGTCGAACCGGGCTTGGCAGAGGCGATAGGGCCGAAAACAGGGGTTTGCCGGTGGGCCGTCCCCGCGTGGAAAGACCATTTTCGCAGGGCTCCCGTTGCCTTTTCCGCTCGAGATTACACCCATTGTGGATGCCAGTAGGATTGGGTCTATGTCCTTGGACGAGCTGCGAGGTCGGATAGACGAAATCGACGCCCAGTTGGTCAAGCTGCTCAACGAGCGCGCCCAGGTTGTGGTGGAAGTGGGCAAACTCAAGAGTCGTACCGACGGCCCGATCTACGCGCCCGACCGCGAGAAGCAGGTGCTGGCCAAGATCCGCAAGGCCAACCAGGGCCCGTTGCCCGACCGCACGCTGGTGGCGATCTGGCGGGAGTTGATGAGCGGCTCGTTCGTGCTCGAAAAGCCGCTTCGCATCGCCTACCTGGGCCCGGCCGGCAGCTTCAGCCACACGGCTGCCATGCTCAAGTTCGGCCAGAGCGTCGAGTATGAGCCCCTGGCCGACATCCGCAGCATCTTCGACGAGATCAGCAAGGGCCATTGCGATCTCGGGATCGTGCCGATCGAGAATTCGACCGGCGGAGGCGTCATCGAGACGCTCGATGCCCTGATCGACACCGACGTCAAGGTCTGTGCCGAGGTGTTGATGGCGATCCACCACAACCTGCTGGCAAATTGTCCGCTTCAGGAGGTCGAGAAGATCTACTCGAAACCCGAGGTATTCGCGCAGTGTCGCAACTGGCTGACCGCGACGTTCAAGGAGGCCAAGACCATTCCGGTCGCTTCGACGGCGCGGGCGGCCCAGATGGCGTCGGAAGAGGCGCACGCCGCCGCCATCGGATCGAAAGTGGCGGCCGAGCTGTACGGGCTCAAGATGATCTGCGAGAACATTGAGGACATTGCCAACAACATCACGCGGTTCCTGGTCGTCGGCCGGGAGGACGCCAGGCCTACGGGCGAAGACAAGACGGCAATCCTCTTCAGCACCGCGCACAAGGCGGGAGCCCTGGCGGACGTGCTGGAGGTCTTCAAGAGATACAATATCAACCTGACGAACATCGAATCGCGACCCAGCAAGAAACGTGGGTGGGAATACTATTTCTTTGTCGATTTTCTCGGGCACCACACGGAAGAACGCATCCAGATCGGCATGGAAGAATCGCGGCAGCACTGCCTTCAGCTTTCGATCCTGGGCAGCTTCCCGCGGGCCACCGAGTTACTGTGAGAAGGACGATAGGAGAGCATCATGAGAAAGCCGTTTGTAGCCGGTAACTGGAAGATGAACACGGACAGCCATTCGGGTGTGGCCCTGGCCAAAGGGGTTGCAGACGGCTCGTCGGGACTGGCGGGCAGCAGCGTGGACGTGGCGGTGATCCCGCCGTTCGTTTACCTTTCTGCCGTCGGTCAGGCCGTCAGTTCGTCGGGCATTGCGCTCGGCGCGCAGGATGTCTACTTCGAGGCCAAAGGCGCCTTCACCGGAGAAATCAGCACGGCGATGCTCAAGGACGTCGGTTGCACCTACGTGCTTTGCGGGCACTCGGAGCGTCGCCACGTGCTGGGTGAGAGCGATGAACTGATCAACAAGAAAGTGACGGCGTCGATCTCGGGCGGACTGCTGCCGATCCTCTGCGTGGGCGAGTTGCTCGAAGAGCGGGACGCCTCGCAAACCGATGAAGTGGTCGAGCGGCAGGTTCGCGCGGGGCTGGCCGGCCTCAGTGCCGAGAAGATCCCCGCGGTCACGATCGCCTATGAACCGGTGTGGGCCATCGGTACCGGGCGGACCGCGACGCGGGAGCAGGCGCAGGAGGTGCACGCGTTTATCCGCAAGCTGCTGGCTGAGATGTACGATCAGACCGTGGCCGATGAGATGCGGATTCTCTACGGCGGATCGGTCAAGCCGGATAACGCCGAAGAGCTGATGGCCGAGCCCGACGTCGACGGCTGCCTGGTCGGTGGCGCGAGTCTGAAGGCGGACGATTTCGTACAGATCATTGAGGCGGCCGCGTGACGAGCCGCGACGTCGGCCGGACGCGACCGCGATCAAGATAGAGCGACGATGAAATGATGTGTGTTTGGGGCACGAATATGACTGTTTTACCGATACTGGCGGTTGGCATTCTGATGAAGCTGGTGGCCGTACTGTTTGTCCTCGTTGCCGTCGTGCTGATTCTGGTGATCCTGGTCCAGAAGGGGCGCGGAGGCGGTCTGTCCGCCGCGTTCGGCGGCGGCATGGCCGGCGGACTGCTCGGTTCGAAGACGGGCGATTTCCTCACGTGGGTGACGATCGTCCTGGTGGCGGTGTTCCTGTTTCTGGCGGTGGTGATGAACAAGTTCTACCGGCCGGAGATCGGCGAGTACGGCGCTGAGCCGACGGGGACGACGCAGCAGCCCGCGACCCAGGCCCCGGTGGTCGGTGAGCCCGCTCCCGCGGGCGAAGCGGGCGTCGAGACCGACTCCAACGGACCGGGCCTGTAGACAACGAGATGGATAGGTCACAAACGCCGGAGCGGCGCATCGCAGCCCGGTTCTCCGTCCTTGAAGGTAGGTGACTATGCTCAACAGCATGACCGGATATGGCGCAGCCGATGGTCTGCTTGACGGAATCTGTTACGCCGTCGAGATCAAGGCGGTCAACAACCGCTACCTCAAGACCATCATCAAGCTGCCTGAAGCGGTCGCTTTTCTCGAGGATGATATTGACAAGCTTTTGCGCAAGAATCTCGCACGCGGCACCATCAATTGTGTGGTTCGACTCAAGGGGGCCTCGGCCAGCGTGCTGTTCGAAATCGATGAGGGGGCGCTGCAATTCGTGGTGGAAAAGCTCGGTACCATCGGCTCTTCCGTCGGGGTCGGCGGCACCATCGATCTGGCGAGCCTGCTGAGCCTGCCGGGAGTGGTCCATCCCGTTGTGCCGGATGAGGAAGAGAGCCGCAAGGTCCGCGAGGTGGTGCTGGGGGTCGCCGAGGAAGCGATCGGGAAACTTCAGCAGATGCGGGAGGCGGAAGGGCGGTTTCTCGAGGCCGATCTGAGGGGTAACTGCCGGGCCATGGCCCAGGAGCTGGATGCGATACGACAGAAGAGCGACCTCGTGATCAAGGAATACGCCAGGCGGCTTCGAAAACGCGTGGACGCCCTGTTGGCTGAGGCGAAATTGAGGCTGGATGAGGATACGTTGGCCCGGGAGGTGGCGATCCTGGCCGACCGATCGGACATCTCCGAAGAGATCGCCCGGTTGGACGCGCACTTGCAGCAGTTCGAGCAGATCTGCGAGAAAGAAGGCCAGGCGGGCCGCCGGCTGGATTTCCTGAGCCAGGAGATGCTTCGCGAGGCCAACACGATGGCGAGTAAGGCGGCCGATGCGGACATCGTCCGGCGGGTCGTCGATATAAAGTGTCTGATCGAGCGATTGAAAGAGCAGATCCAGAACGTGGAATGACGAAGAATAAGAACCAGCGTGGCAAAGTAATCGTCGTCAGCGGTCCTTCCGGCGTGGGCAAGAGCACCATCTGTCGTGAAGTGGTCCGGCGGATGGAGAACGTGCGCCTGAGCGTCTCGGTGACGACTCGCAAACCGGGTCCGGGCGAGCAGAACGGACGCGACTACTGGTTCGTCTCCGAACAGGAGTTCCAGGAGCGGATTGAGCGAGGCCTGCTGCTGGAGTATGCCAACGTGTTCGGGAACCTGTACGGCACGCCCAAGGACAAGGTGGATGAGGCGTTGGAGGCCGGACAGAGTGTTATTCTCGAGATCGACGTACAGGGAGGAAGACAGGCCAAGGAGGCCTATCCGGATGCGGTGATGATTTTCATCCTGCCGCCGAACGAGCAGACGCTGGCCGATCGCATCGGACAGCGAGGCCGCGACAGCGATGAAGTGATCGAAAAACGACTGGACAAGGCCAGTACCGAGATTGCCTCGGCCTGGCAATACTACAACAACATGGTCATCAATGAAGATTTGGAGCACGCCATCAACGAGGTGATTCAGATTATCGAGCGCGCCCTGGATGCCGGGGCAGCCTCGACTGAACCGGGCGGTTCCGTTGGAGAACAGTGATGCTGGATGAACTCAAGAGCGCCGAAGTGGTGAACAAGGTGGGAGGTCGATTCAAGCTGGCCGCCCTGGTCCAGAAGCGGATGGCGGAGCTGCTCCAGGGCTCGCGCCCGCTGATCGAGGACACCTCGGGCCTGACTCTGCTGGAGATCGTAGCCCAGGAGATCCTTCAGGACAAGATCACGATCGAGACGGGGTCGGAGCAGACCAGGAGCGAGGCCGAGCAATGGAAGTTGAAGCTCTAGAGGCTTATTGGCGGGGCCCGTGGTAGGTTGGGCCCGGCCGGGTTCCTATGGGCGAGAAGCGGAATATTCTGCTGGGGGTCACCGGGGGCATCGCCGCCTACAAGGTGGTGGACTTGGCGAGCAAGCTGACGGCGGACGGTGCCTCGGTTCGGACGGTGATGACGGAGGGGGCCTGTCAGTTCGTGCAGCCCAAGAGCTTCGAAGCGGTGACCGCGGCGCCGGTCTTTACCACGCTCTGGAGTCCTGCCGAGGCGCATAGCAGCGTGCATATCGCCCTGGCCGACTGGGCGGACATGGTCGTCGTCGCGCCCGCCACCGCCAATATCCTCGGCAAGGTCGCCCACGGAATCTGCGACGACCTGCTCAGCACGACGCTGTGCGTGTGCTGGGCCAGGCCCATGCTGTTCGCGCCCGCGATGAACACCCGCATGTGGAGCAATCCGGTCGTGCAGGCGAACGTCGAGACGCTGACGAAGCTCGGGTTTCGCATGGTCGGGCCGAAGACCGGACGCCTCGCCTGTGGGACCGAAGGCCCGGGGCGAATGGCCGAGCCGAGCGAGATCCTCGAAGCGATCGAGGCCTTGGCCGACCACAGTCAGTAGATCCTACGGAATCAACCAGAACAAGCAGGTTGGCCATGCGTTTTCTCATCACAGCCGGCGGCACCCGCGAGTACATCGACCCGGTCCGCTTCATCTCGAATTCCAGCAGCGGGCGGATGGGCTACGCCCTGGCACGAGCGGCGCTGAAGGGCGGATACGAAGTGACGCTGATTACGGCGCCGACGGCGCTCAAGCCGCCGGTCGGGGCAAAAGTCGTCGCCGTCGAGAGCGCCGCGCAGATGTTCGCGGCGGTCAAAGAGCATTTTGCCGAGTGCGATTGCCTGATCATGACGGCTGCCGTCTCCGACTACACCCCCGCCAAACCCTCCAGAACCAAGCTCAAGAAGCAGGCGGCTCGCTTTACTCTCGAACTGAAACCCACCCCCGACATCCTTCAATGGGCCGGACGACACAAGACCGCATCCCAAATCGTTGTCGGCTTCGCCCTCGAAGACCGCGACCTGCGAGCCAACGCCGAGCGCAAGCTCCGCGACAAGCACCTCGACATGATCGTCGCCAATGCCCCCACCGCCATCAACGCCAAGGCTTCGACTGTCCACATCAAGACGTCGGACTCCCCGTGGCTCGAGATTACCACCAAAAGCAAGATCAGAATTGCAGGAACGGTTGTCTCGCTGATTGAAGCCAGCTTGGAAAAGCATGCGGGATGAAGATATAGGCACTGGCGGGGACGCATAATCTGCGCTCTGTATTCCATCGGCGCGCGGCCATGACGGGCATGCTCGACATGCGATATCAGGCGGCGCTCAGGGAGTGTTCGACCTCGGCGGGCAGGTCGACGAGAACGAAATGGCTGCGATGGTAGAGGTAGTCCTCGCCGCTCTCGTCGATGATCCGAAGCAGATCGTCCTTGGCGGCTTCCTCATCGGGAAGGACCTCATAGATCTTCCGCACGATCAGCGACGCTTCATAGTCGGCATTACTCACACAAACCGCGAATTGTCTCTTGGGAGCATCCATTTTCAGTCCAAATAGCGTTTAATCTTCACGTCCTTACGGCCAATCCCATGTGCCTCATACCAGTGCAACTCGACCCTTCTTATTCTGTCAGGTGGGCAGGTCGGGGAAAGCGTGGGCGACGGCGGGGTTCGTGAGACGGAAGTTGTGCATGTTGATCGCGGCCGTGCGTCCGGCGTCGGTGGCACCGAATGCGTCGACGCCTTTGGAGGCCAGCTCTCGCAGATAGGGCAACGTGGCGTTGCACAGGGCGACGGTCGAAGTCCTGCTGACCGCACCGGGGATATTCGCCACCGCATAGTGGACGACATCGTCGACGAGATAGACCGGGTCGCTGTGCGTGGTGGGTCGGGACGTCTCGGCGCAGCCGCCCTGGTCGATGGAGACGTCGACGATGACGCTGCCCGGTTTCATCCTGGAGACGAGCGTGCGACTGATCAGACGCGGCGCGCGGTCGCCCGGGATCAGGACGGCGCCGATGACCAGGTCAGCCTCCATGGCGTACTCCTCGATCGTATGCGGATCGCAATAGATCGTCGTGACATTGGCGGGCATGACTTCGTGGAGATAGCGAAGGCGATCGAGATTGATATCCATGATCGTCACGTGCGCCGCCAGGCCCGCGGCCATTCGGGCGGCATGGGTGCCGACCACGCCACCGCCCAGAACGAGGACCTCGCCGGGCGCCACGCCGGGGACGCCTCCGAGAAGAAGGCCCCGTCCCATCATGGGCCGTTCCAGGCACTTGGCGCCTTCCTGAATCGACATGCGCCCCGCGATTTCGCTCATGGGCGTCAGCAGGGGCAGCCGACCGCGCGGATCGGCCAGCGTCTCGTAGGCGACCGCGGTGATGCCCGACTTGAGGCAGCCCACCGTCAGAGGTCGCGAGGCAGCGAAGTGGAAATAGCAGAACAGCGTCTGGCCCGATCGAAGCTGGTCGATCTCCGACGGCTGGGGCTCCTTGACCTTGGCGACCAGATCGGCGCGCCGGTAAATCTCCTCGGCCGACTCCACGATCTCGGCGCCGACCTCGGCATAGGCCTCATCATCAAAGCCGCTGCCCAGCGGTGCCCCGCGTTCGAGCAGCACCGTATGACCGTCCCGACGCAGTAATTCCGCGCCTACCGGCAGCAGCGCCACGCGGTACTCGTCCTTCTTGATCTCTTTCGGTACGCCGATAATCATTCCAGGTGTCCTGTCATTCGTTGTCAGTCGACGATCCCCAAGTCGTTTTTCGTCAGGATCGACTCGAAGGCATAGCCGGCGCCGGTGATGTTTGCCTCGGCCCCCTGCTTGCGATCGATAACGCAGACGATCTTCTTGACCGACGCGCCCGCGTCGGTGATGATCTTCGCCGCCTCGATCACCTGACCTCCCGTGGTGGCGATATCCTCGACGAGCAGGACGACGTCGCCCGCCTTCAGCACGCCTTCCACCATCTTGCCGGTGCCGTAGTCTTTCTTGCTGTTGCGGATGATGACCCAGTTCCTGCCGGTCTCCATGGCCGTCGCCGCCGCCAGCGCCACGCCCCCCAACTCGGCGCCCGCAATCAATGTCACGTCGTCGGTCATGTGCCGGGCGAACTCGCCGCCGAGGGCCTTGAGGATGTCCGGACACGTCTCGAAGAGATACTTGTCCAGATAGTACTTGCTCTTCTTTCCGCTGCGCAGCGTAAAGTCCCCTTCGAGATACGCTGTCTCCTTGATGCGCCGAATCAGTTCATCGCGAGTCACGTCTATTGTTCCTTTCCTTGTCACACGTTCAGCTCGACCTTTCGACCAAGCGCTTTTGCATATTTCCTGCGGACGGGGACCACGACGGTGCGGACGAATTCGTCCACCTGTTGCGGCGCACGCCCGATGTAGGCCTGGGGATCGAGGACCTTCGCGAAGTTGAGTTTGGCGAAGGCGACGTCGGCACGGAGTCGTCCGATCAGGTCGTTGGGTTTGCCGAAGGTTTTCACCTGAGCGGCAGCGGCCTGCGAGTGCAGGCGGATCTTCTCGTGCAGCTCCTGCCGATCGCCGCCCGCCTTGACCGCTGCCATGAGGATATTCTCCGTCGCCATGAAAGGCAATTCGGCCTCGACGTGTGCCTCGATCACCTTGGGGTACACGACGAGCCCGTCGAAGACGTTGATCAGAATCTGGAGGATGCCGTCGACCGCCAGAAACGCTTCAGGCAACACGACGCGTCGGTTGGCCGAGTCGTCGAGCGTCCGCTCAAACCACTGTTCCGATGCGGTCATGGCAGGGCTGGTCGCCAGGCTCAGCACGAGTCGGCTCAGCGAGGTGACCCGCTCGCAGCGCATCGGGTTGCGCTTATACGCCATCGCGGACGAGCCCACCTGCGACTTCTCGAACGGCTCTTCCATCTCCTTGAGATTCGCCAGCAGACGAATGTCGTTGCAGGCCTTGTGGGCCGACTGGGCCAGCGAGGCCAGCGTATTGATTACGAGCGTGTCGATTTTTCGCGAGTAGGTCTGCCCGGTGACCGGGCAGATCTTCTTGAAGCCGAAGGCCGCGGCCACCTCCTTGTCGAGCTGTTTGACCTTGCTGTGCTTGCCTTCGAAGAGCGCCAGGTACGACGCCTGCGTCCCCGTGGTGCCTTTGACCCCTCGGAACGGCAGATTCGCGATGCGGTACTCCAGGTCCTGGAGGTCC
>CAZTGH010000084.1:0-16631 GCA_964612985.1 uncultured Pirellulales bacterium | reverse complement strand
GCGACTGGGCGGATTATCTCGAATCGATCCAGAACCTCGACACCGAGGTGGGCGTCGCGCTGGCCTGGCTGGAGAAGGAGGGCTTGTCCGACAACACGATCGTGATGTACTTCGGCGATCACGGCGCGCCGCACGTCTGGGCGAAGCAGTGGCTGTACGAAGGGGGGATTCACATCCCGATGATCGTGCGATGGCCCGGGCATATCGAACCGGGCACGGTCGTGGACGACCTGGTGAGCACGATCGATTTTGCTCCGACGTTCCTGTCGCTGGCGGGCATCACACCTCCCACGCACGTGCAAGGGCATCCGGTGCTCGGGCCCAAAAAGCGGACGCGCAAGTACATCATTGCGGCGCGGGACCGCTGCGACGGCACGGTCGATCGCATCCGCTGCATCCGTTCGAAGCGGTACAAGTACATCCGCAACTACTATCCGGATCGGCCTTATACACAGTTCAACGCCTATAAGAAGCTGCAATACCCGGTGGTGACGTTGTTGCAGGTGTTGTACAAGCGAGGGCAATTGACGCCGGAACAGGCGCGATTCATGGTTTCGAACAAACCCAAAGAGGAATTCTACGACCTGGAGACGGACCCGTTCGAGGTGCACAACCTCGCCGACGACCCCGCACACGCCAAGGCGCTCCGGGAGCATCGCAGCAAGCTGGACGAATGGGTGAAGGCGACGAAGGACCTGGGAGAAACGCCCGAGCCGGACAGCGTGGTCGACTTCTGGCAGAAGAACATGATGGAAAATTACCGGCAGCAGATGGAGAATCGGGGTCTGTCACCCGACATCCTGGATGAGGACTATCTGGACTGGTGGATCAAGAAGATGCTGGTCTGATCGCAGCCGGACGGTTTCGGCGTTCTGGAGGTACGCATGGGTTCGACGAGAAGAAACACGGGTATCGGCGCCGGCCGATGGATCCTTCTTTTTGTGGTCCTGTTTGGCAGTCTCGCGTGGGGCAAGACCATCCCGCTCGACGAAGAACCGGCGCAGCCTGGGGAATGGGGGTACCGCCCTGCCGAGGCGAGCGTCTCGCAGACCGATCCGCCGAGTTTCAGTTGGCGGCCGATGAGTGGGTTGACGTGGGAGCTAGAGTGCGCGCGTGTCGGTAGCGGGCAGGACGGCGCGTATCGCGCGACGGGGATCGAATTGAACATACACTGCCCGCCTCGGACGTTCGCACCTGGACGGTACACGTGGCACTATCGAGGACGGGACGAGGAAGGCAACACCACGAACTGGAGCCAGGCGCGGACGTTTACGATTGAGGCGGATGCAGCGAAGATGCCGCTGCCTTCGCGGGCGGAGTTGCTGGGGCGGATCCCAGACGCTCATCCGAGGCTGTTTCTGCGGCCTGAGAACCTGCCCAGGCTGCGCGGGTTGGCCCAGGGCGAGATGAAGGCGGAGTACGAGAAGCTCGTGCGCGAGTGCGAACGCATCCTGGCCGATCCGCCCGCGACGGCGGAACCCCCGAAGTACCCGCCCGGCATGGAGCGAAAGAGCGAGGCCTGGCGTTTGATGTGGTGGGGCAATCGCACCTATACGATCAAGGCGCTCAACAGCGCGGCGACGCTGGCCTTTACGCGTCTGCTCGGCGGACACGAGAAGTACGGGCGGGAGGCGAAGCGCATCCTGCTCGAGTGCGCCCGGTGGGACCCCAAGGGCAGCACGGGCTATCGGTACAACGACGAAGCGGGGATGCCCTACAACTACTATTTCGCGCGGACATACAGCTTCGTGAACGATCTGCTGACGGAGGAGGAGAAGGCGATCTGCCGGAAGGTGATGAAGGTTCGTGGCGACGAGATGTACAACCATCTGTGTCCCCGTCACCTCTGGCAGCCCTATTCCAGTCACTCGAATCGCGCGTGGCATTTTCTGGGCGAGGTGGGGATCGCGTTTCTGGGCGAAGTGGAGGGAGCGGAGGATTGGGTGTGGTTCGCAATGAACGTGTTCTTCAACGCCTATCCGGTCTGGAGCGACGCCGACGGCGGCTGGCACGAGGGGTCGTCGTACTGGTCGAGCTACATCGGGCGGTTCACGTGGTGGGCGGATGTGATGCGGGAGGCGAAGGGGATCGACGCGTATGACAAACCCTACTTCTCGCAGATCGGGTATTATGCGATGTATCTGCTGCCGCCGGACAAGGTGGGCGGCGGGTTTGGTGATCTGACCGCCAATAAGCGGGCACGAAATTACATGCCCCTGATGAGCGTGCTGGCCGCGCAGGCGCAGAATCCGCACTGGCAGTGGTACGTCGAGCAGTTGGGCGGGCCAGCCTCGACCGATGGCTATATCGGCTTTATCCGGGGCCAGTTGCCCAAGGTCGAAGCGAAGGCGCCGACCGATCTGCCCACATCGCGGCTGTTCGCGGGGACGGGGCAGGCATATCTCAACAGCACGATTCTGGATGCGGACGAGGATGTGCAGGTCGTGCTCAAGGCCAGTCCCTTTGGGACGCAGTCGCATGGGTATGAATCGAACAACTCGTTTCTGCTCTGGGCCTATGGCCAGCGGCTGCTGATCCGCTCGGGTTATCGCGATATCTACGGCAGCGCCCACCATCAGAACTGGATGTGGAGCACGCGCTCGACGAACTGCGTTACGGTCAACGGGCATGGTCAGCGCAAGCATACGGCGGCGGCGCAGGGTCGGATCACCGCGTTTGAGACGACGCCGGGGATCGACGTCGCGATCGGTGACGCGAGCGATGCGTACGTGTCCGAGGCAGGCGTGGAGCAGTTCAAGCGGGCGATTCTCTTCGTCAAACCCGACCTGATCGTGATCTACGATCGGCTGAGAACGAAGCAGCCTTCGACGTTCGAGTTCTGGCTCCATGCCATTAACGAGTTCGACATCCAGGGCAACACGGTCACCGTGAAAAACGGCGACGTCGGCTGCCATATCAACTTCCACTGCCGGGTGCCACTGTCGTTCCAACAGACGAACGAGTACGATCCAAACCCACGCGCGCGCATCAAGCTGCGCGAGTGGCACCTGACCGCCAGGACGACGCGGCAGGAAAGGGAAATGGAGTTCTTCACCGTCTATCGCCCATACAAGATCGAAGACGGGTTTATGGGCACCTCGGGGTTTGAGACGATCCCGGGCGGGTATCTGTTCACCGCGAGCACGCCCGGCGCCGAACTGACCGCCCTGCTGCCCACCGACGACGCTGTGACGCTGGAAGCCGAAGAACTCCAAACCACCGGCGCGATCAAGGTCAAGCTCGAACGCGAGGGGCACGAGGCACAGGTCATCGAAATATGCGAGAACTGAGCACGGAGCAAGGCGATCTCAGTGGTCGAGGTTGACGATCGTGCGACCGCTGTGTTGCCCCTGGAGCATCCGTTCTATCGCATCGGGCAGTTGTGCCAGAGCGATCTCGTCGTAGAGGGTTTCCAGGTGATCGAGTCGCCAGTCGCCAGCCAGCTTTGCGAGGATTGCCTGTCTGGTCGGGAGGGGACAATTCTGACAGGCGATGCCGATGAGCGTCACGCCGCGAAGAATGAACGGATAGACGTTCAGGGGCAGTTCGGCTGATGCGGCGTTGCCACAGCAGGTGACGACGCCGGTCGGGAGGGTGGCTTTGATCGCGGTCGCCAGGATTTCGCCACCGACGGTGTCGATGACGCCGGCCCAGCGTCCTGGCAGCAGCGCCCGGCCGCTGCCGGAGGTGAATGCGGCGCGATCGATGATTTCGCTCGCTCCCAGCGGCTCCAGCAGCGCAGCGGCGTCGCTCTTGCCCGAGACGGCGACGACGCGATATCCCAACTTGGAGAGGATGCCGACCACAAAGATGCCCACGCCACCAGTGGCGCCGGTGACGAGAACCTCGCCCTGCTCGGGCCCGACGGTCCTGGCCAGTTCGTAAATGCACAAGCCGGCGGTGAATCCCGCGGTGCCCAGGATCATGCTCTCCTTCAGCGTCAGCCACGGCGTCAGTTTCATCACCCACTCGGCGGGCACGCGGATGTACTGGCCAAACCCGCCAGGGGTGATCATGCCGAGATCGTATCCGCAGACCACGACCGAGTCGCCCGGCGCATAGTCATCGACCGTACTTTCCTCCACCGTGCCGGCCGCATCGATGCCGGGCGTGTGCGGATAGCGGCGCGTGACGCCTCGGTTGCCGCTGGCCGACAGCGCGTCCTTGTAGTTCAGCGCGGAATAGCGGACGCGCACCAGAACGGCGCCCTCGGGCAAGTCCGCGACAGCCTTCTGTTCCACGCTACCGGCAAATCGTCCCGGTTCGATCTCTCTGACAACAAATGCCCTGTACGTTCCATCCTTCATGCGAAGACATACACAGGCCACCCGGCATCAGTTCGGCCATTCCTGCGGCGGGGTCAAGGCCAGATAGAGACTCCACTTGTCATCTGGACCAGGGCCCTCTCCACCTTGTCGTCCCGAGCGGAGCAACGCGGAGTCGAGGGATCTGCTTGCGAGGAAGTTGGCCCCCACCTTGCGTATGGAGCCTTCGAATCATCAGGAAAAGCTTGTGTCCCCGAAACCGCCGCGAAACGCAGGGCACAGCCCGTTCAGTGCCAGATTCCTCCATTGCGCTTCGCTCCAGTCGGGAATGACAAAGCGTGTGCGGCAGGTAGAAGTGCCATCGTATTCCGACCGCACCCAAGGTCTTTTTCGAGCCGCGGCGGGGGTTAGTGCGCCTATTCGTCCACGAGCAAGCCACCATCCAGATGGCACAAGGGCGTTGGGAGATTGGAGTTGATGTCGGGGGGGAGTTGGGGTAGTTTGAGGGGTGTGTTACGTCCGCCAGAGAAGAGTGTCGAGAATGACGATGATGCCGGCCCATTACAATCCGATTGCATCACGGCGCCAGAAACCGGCGTCGTTCTTTCCGCAGATCGAGAAATCATTGAAGGGGAGCTAGCCCATGGGCAAGGATATGGAGACGCTGTACCAGGAGCGCCTGAACCGATATGTGACGACGATGCGGAACGAGAAGCCGGACATGATTCCGATCCGCCCGTTCGTGGCCGAGTTCGTCGCAAAGTATACCGGCATGACCTGCCAGGACGTGGCGCACGATTACACCAAGGCCTTCGAGGCGGCGGTGCAGTGCGCCAAGGACTTCGACTGGGACGCGGTCGTGCCGAATATGGTCTATGTCTGGACGGGCCTGGCCCAGGCGGCGGGTCTGCGTTACTACGGCATTCCGGGGATCGGCATCCCGGCCAATACCGGCTTCAACTATATCGAGCCGCCCGAAGAGCAAGCATTCATGCGGGAGGATGAGTACGACGAACTGATTGACGATCCGACGGCGTTTCTCTACACCAAGTGGCTGCCGCGAGTTTCGACCGAGGTCAGCAAGATCGGCGAAGCGTCGACGTATCGCAACAACATCGCGCTGACCAAGAGCGCGATGGCGATGATGCAATACTTCTACGCGTTCGGGCCCCAGGTCGAGCGTCTGCGGAGCGAATGCGGCACGGTGTCGGCCATTGCGGGCATCTTCAAGGCGCCGTTCGACATCATCGCCGACAAGATGCGCGGGTACGTGGGGTTGACAATGGACATGCACAAGCAGCCCAAGAAGGTGCTCAAGGCGGCTGAAGCGCTGATCCCGCACTTGGTCAACGTAGGACTGACCACCGCCGATCCGAACCACCAGGTGCCCATCGGCTTCTGGATGCACCGCGGCTGTGTGCCGTTCGTCACACCTCAGCAGTTCGATTCGCACTACTGGCCTACGCTCAAGCCTTGCGTCGAGGAGTTCTGGAAGAACGGACATCAGACGCTGTTTTATGCCGAGGGCCGGTGGCGGCACCATTTCGATGCGTTCCGCGAGTTGCCCGACCGCAGTATCGTCTTCCACTGCGACCAGGACGACATCTTCGAAGTCCATCAGAAGCTGCATGACAAGTTCGCCATCAGCGGCGGCATCCCCAATATGCTATTAAGCTGGGGCGAGCCCGAGGAGGTGCGGCGGTTCGTTTTGCGGGTCATCAAGGAGGTTGCTCCAGATGGCGGCTATATCCTCGACGCCGGCGCGATCATGCAGAACGACACGAACGTCGAGAACATGAAGGTGATGACGCAGGTCTGCCGCGAGCACGGCGTCTATCCTTCGGGGACGTACAAGACGCCGGTGGCGACGCCTCCGTGCGATTTGCCGTCGTCGGTGGAATCGCGGGAGAAGGTTACCGGGCACAGCGCGCTGCGGACACCGCGCGTCAAGCCCGGCGTATGTTTCCCCTGGGAGGAGCGGGCCAAGGACCTGCCCGAGATCACAGGCGACAAGGCCCTGGTGCAGAAGGTCTGGGAGGACGTCGACGCGCTGGGCAATATGTATATCTGGCAGATGCTGCTTTCGTTCTGATAGGTTGGTAGTGACGCCGTAAGGCGTTTCTGCGGTATGCCCCGACGGGCACACTACGAACGAATTCCGGGAGGATTCGAATGAATTGCAGGATGGATCGGCGGGCGTTTCTCAAGCGGGCAGGCGCTGTTTTGGGCGGGGTGGCGGTGCCCTACTTCGTTCCGTCGGCGGCACTGGGCAAGGCGGGAAACGTAGCCGCCAGCGAACGGATTACGGTCGGCTTCATCGGCACGGGGGGGCATGGCATTGCCATGAATCTCAAGAGTTTTCTCGCCCAGCCCGATGCGCAGGCGGTGGCGGTGTGCGACGTCGATCCGGTCAACCTCAAGAAGGCGCAGGACCTGGTCAATGCCAGGTACGGCAACAGGGATGTCACGACGACGAAGGATTTTCGCGAGATCCTGGCGCGGGGCGACATCGACGCGGTGATGATCTCGACGCCGGACCATTGGCACGTGCCGATCTCCATCGCAGCGGCGAAGGCGGGCAAAGACGTCGAATGTGAGAAGCCGACTGTGACGGTGGAGGAAGGCCGCAGGCTGGTCGAGACGATGCAGCGCTACGATCGCGTGTTTCAGTGGTCGACCGAGGATCGTTCGGTGGACGTGTACCACCGCATGTGCGAACTGGTGCGCAACGGGCGGATCGGCAAGGTCCACACAATCCGAGTGGAGTTGCCGGTCGGGCCCGATACGCCCGGCGATCCCGCACCGATGCCGGTGCCCGAAGGTTTCGATTACGAGATGTGGCTGGGCCCGGCGCCGTGGGCCCCCTACACGAAGGACCGCTGCCACTGGAACTTCCGCTGGATCTTCGATTATTCCGGCGGCATGCTCACCGACTGGGGCGCGCACCTGCTCGACGGCGCCCAGTGGGGTAATGACACCGAACACACCGGTCCGGTCGAAGTCGAGGGCAAGGGGATCTTCTGCGAAGATGGCCTCTACGACACCGCCCGGGAATATCACCTGGAATATACGTATGCTGACGGCGTGAAGCTCTTCGTCGACTCGGGCAATCCAAGCCTGCGCTTCGAGGGGACCGAGGGCTGGGTGGGCAATCGCGGTTGGCGCGGCACGCTGCAAGCGAGCCGACCGGCCATTCTCGATTCGGTGATCGGGCCCGAGGAGATTCATCTGTATACATGTCGCGAGGGCGAACAGCGGAATTTTCTGGACTGCGTCAAGTCGCGTCGGGCGTGCTATTTCCCGCCGGAGATCGGCCAGCGCTGCTTCACCATCACCCATATCGGAAATATCGCCATGTTGCTGGGGCGCAAGCTGCGCTGGAACCCCGAAGAGGAGCGTTTCGTCAATGATGACGAGGCCAATCGCATGCTCAGTCGAGCGGCACGCAGTCCTTGGCATCTGCTCTGAACGACACTGCGGCAAAGGAGCCCTGGTATGAAGACAACTCGATTGACCGTTATTCTGCTGGCGCTGTTGCTGTGCATCGTAGGCGGAGCGTGGGCCAACGACTGTAAGGAATGTCATAAACTCGAACTGACGGGGTCGGACCTCTCTGCGTGGGCGGGTGACACCGGGCAGTGGCAGATGGTTGGTGATGCTCACTTGAAAGCCGATGATCCGAAGCGTCTGGCGGGCGAGTCGGGGACCGGCGCGATCATGAACGGCCCGGACGGGAAGACCAGGCACCTGCTCAGCCAGCAGCACTTCGGCGACGTCTGCGCGCACATCGAATTCATGGTCGCCAAGGACTCGAATTCCGGCGTGTACTTCATGGGTCGCTACGAGGTGCAGGTGTTCGACAGTTGGCAGAAGGAATCCGAATATCCGGGGATGGAGTGCGGCGGGATCTATCGGCGGTGGGACCACCGCACGAACACTGGGTTCGAGGGGCATTCTCCCCGAGTCAACGCATCGCGCGAGCCAGGACAGTGGCAGAGCTTCGACGTGATCTTCCGCGCCCCCCGCTTCAACGCAGACGGGCGCAAGGTCGCCAACGCCCGTTTCGAGAAGATTGTCCACAACGGCATCGTGGTCCACGAGGACGTCGAGGTCACCGGTCCGACGCGATCGGGGGCGTTCGAGGATGAGAAACCGACCGGCCCGCTGATGCTTCAGGGCGATCACGGGCCGGTGGCCTACCGCAATATCCACGTGGCGCCGGCGGGCGCCCCTCCGTTCTTCGCCTTCGACAACGCGGTGGCCGACGAGAAACACCAGACGCCCGGCGCCCAGGCGAAGTTGCTGGCCGAACTCGGCTACGACGGAATCAGTGTGGGCCTCGACCGGTGTCCCTCCCTGCCCAAACTGCTCGAAGAACTGGATCAGCGAGGCCTGCGACTGTTCTCGGTCTACGCAGGGATCCACATCGACGCCGGGCAGGAGCCCTTCAGCGCTGCCCTGACGGATGCAATCGAAACGCTCGACGGACGCAACACCATTCTCTGGCTCTTCATGCGCAGCGCCGAACATCAGCCCTCGTCGGAGGCGGGCGACGAGCGGGCGGTGGCGATCCTCCGCGACCTGGCGGACCGGGCCGCCGAACGCAATCTGCGCATCTCGCTGTATCCGCATCATGGCTTCTGGCTCGAACGAATCGAGGATGCCGTTCGTATCGCCAATCGGGTGGACCAATCCAACGTGGGGGTTACGTTCAACCTGTGCCACTGGCTGAAAGTCAGCCCGGAGACGAGTGCGGAGGCCCTGCTGCGGCAGGCGATGCCTAGGCTTTCGATGGTTTCGATTAACGGGGCTGATTCCGACGGGAAAGACTGGGACACGCTGATCCAGACGCTCGACCGGGGCACGTTCGACCTGACCGGCTTCTTGAAAATGCTGGCAGAGATCGGGTATACTGGGCCGATCGGATTACAGGCCTACGGCATCGGCGGCGATGCCGAGGACAACCTGAGACAGTCGATGGAGGCCTGGCAGGAATATTCACGAGCTTGGTACGGAGACGTGTCGGCGTTCGGGACGTCTGGAGAACGCTAGGATCTCCGAGGCTATAAGATAGTGGAGTTCTGCAAGAATGGATATTAGGCCCAATATCCATTCTTGCAGAACTCCACAGGATAAGTAGAGATCGTCATGGAAACACTCAGACTGCTGTGCGATTACTTTCCGACCGCCGTGTTCACGGGCAAGTGCCTGGTGTTCATCAGCGAAGAATGGCGGGTGGAACTGACGGAACATAAGGACAGCGATTTCAGCCAGGGCTCGGCGCAGCCCCCAGTGGTCCGCGTGCGCATCTTCAAGAAGGCCCTCAACGGCGAATTCGTGCCGGGTTTTTACGAGGATTTCCAATTGCCTGTGCCGGGGGAGCTGGCCGAGCAGATCGAGAAGTACGTCCAGCTCGCGATCGGCACGAATCTGCGAGAGAACGTCGAGTAGCCGGCGGAGCGGCTCGCTCGATGGTGTCCTCCTGTTGGGTCCGGCAAGTCGTCCTTGCAACGAATCGCATCGCAACACCCTTACCATTTATGCCCGAACTGCAAATCCAAGAAAATGAGCGAGGCGTTGTACTGGTGGCCAAGATCGTGCCGGGCAGCAGCAAGACGTCGCTGGCCGGCGCGCTGGACGGGATGATCAAGATCAAGGTTGCCGCTCCGCCCGAGAAAGGCAAGGCCAATCAGTGCCTGATCGCATTTCTGGCCCGACAACTCGGCGTCAAGAAAAAAGACGTCCAGATCGTCTCCGGCCAGACAAACCCGGTCAAGCACGTGCGGATCGAGGGTCTGAGCGTCCCGACCTGCATGGAGAAGCTGGGTCTGGGTTCGCAGGGAAGCCGATGACGGCCAGCCCTCCGCCAGCCATTGCCGATCGGGCCGAGTACGAGACGTCTCTGTCGTACATGCTGAAGCTGGCGGGTCCGATGGTGGTCTCGACGATCTCGATGACGGTGATGCAGTTCGTCGACCGCTTCATGGTTTCGCGTCTGGGCACCAGCGCCCTGGCGGCGGTGCTTCCGGCGGGGTTCGTGAGCTTCATCCCGGGCGGGTTCGTGATGGGCGCGTTGACCAGCCTGAACACGTTCGTCAGCCAGAGCCTTGGACGCGGGGAGAAGGACCAGTGCTCGCACTACTTCTGGCAGGCGCTCTACATGGGGCTGGCCTACTGCGCAATCGTCGTGGCAGTCCTGTGGCCCACCGCGCCATCGCTGTTCACGCTGCTGGGGCAGCCTGCCGGCGTGGTCGAGATGGAGGTGATCTACCTCCGCATCATGCTGTGGGCGAATTTCATCGCGGTGATCAACTGGTCCAGCGGGCAATTTTTCATGGGCATCCATCGCCCAATCATCATCATGTGCTCGTCGCTGTGCGGGCAGGTGGCCAACGTCTTCGCCAATTACGTGCTGATCTTCGGCAAGCTGGGTCTGCCGGCGATGGGCATCGCGGGCGCCGCCTGGGGCACGTGTGTGGGCATGGGCACCGCCGCGGCAATCAATCTGGCGATCTACCTGGGCCGATCCATGAACGGGCAATTCGGATCGCGACGAACGCTGCGCCCGGATTTCGTGCGAATGCGGGCCCTCTTGAGAGTGGGCGTTCCGGCGGGCATCGGATTGATGGTCAACGTCGCCTTCTGGGGCGTGGTGCTCTTCACGCTCGTCGGGCGGTTCGGCAAAGAGGCGATGGCAGCCACCAGCGCGGTATTGTCGTACACAAACTTGTCGGCCATGCCCATCGTCGGCATTTCGACCGCCTTGGCGGCAGCGGTCGGCAAGGCGATCGGCGGCGGGCGCAAGGACCTGGCCATGCGACAGACCCGCGTGTGCCTGCGCATCGGGATCGTCTACATGGGGCTCGTGGGCGCGTGCTTCTTTCTGCTGCGCGATTCGCTGATGGTGTTCTGGTCCGACGATCCCGAGGTGATCGCCATCGGCTCGAAGATTCTGGGACTGGCGGCTCTGTACCAGATGTTCCACGCGTCGCGCATCACGTACGCGGGGGCCCTGCGCGGCGCAGGCGATACCACGTGGCTGGCAATCATGTCGGGCGTCGGCGCGATCGGCATTCTGGGCATCGGCGGCACGCTGACCGTGCGGTTCTTCCCGGGATTCGGAGCCCTGGGCCCGTGGGTGCTGGCGGCGGTCAGCATTGCCGTCGTGGGGCTGGCGAATCGCTGGCGTTTCAAGAGCAAACGGTGGATGCGGATCGACCTGTTCCGGCAGCGCATTGCGCCGACCGTGGTGGCGACCGAAACAACCGATACGTAAGTCGGCCCGCTCAGGACTTATCCGTCAGAGCGGCTCGGCCAGTCTGGTCAGGTAGATGTTGCGAACCGCACCCGTGGTGACCCATGTGGCGATACCCAGCGGTTGGCACAAATCCATCTCGGCGCGGATGTCGATCTTACGTCCCTTCGTGTCGATATCCACGAGCGACTCGCCGTCGAGCCAGGCGGTGATGCGGTCGGGAAGAACGCGGAGCCGCACGTGGTACCAGGTCTTTTGCTCGAAGGCATAGAACGTGGTCGTCAGGTTCTCGGCGGCATCGTAATAGTCGATGTTCGACAGTCCGCAGAGGGTGCCGCCCCAGCCGCCGAGCACCAGCGTGCAGGGGTTCTCCCCTACCGGGAAGGTCAACGCACAGAAGAAGTCGGTGCCATCGACGCGCATCGCTTCGAGCGTGATCTCGTAATTCACGCGAAGGACGGGGCCGGTCCAGGTGATCCCGGTGGCGTAGCTGCCCATGGGCAGGTAGATGGCCCCGTTCTCGACGTGGACGTCGCCCTGGCCGCCAAAATCCGTTACCTTCCACCGCCCCAGGGTCTGGCCGTCAAAGAGCGAGACCTGCTCACCCGGTTGCAGATCCTCGACGCCCGGGGGTTCCTGCGGAGTCTCCTCGGGCACCGCGGACGCCGTTTGCTGGGCGGGGCTCTCCGTCGCCGCCTCGGTTTGGGCGGTGGGTTCCGGGGAGTCGTCCGCATTGGATGGACAGCGGCATCCCGGCAACAACAGCGCCGGGATCAGCAGGGCCAGAATCCAGGGGGCGCCCCCCTGCCCTCGAGCGATAAACTCAGTCCGAGAATGCTGTTGCGATCTGCCAAGGTGCCACAGTGCCATCATAATGTCCTCCCGAGGGTTCACATTCCATTGGCGTAAGGTAAACCATGCGGTACAATTGCACAAGAGGCAATCGATCGGCGGAGCGATTTCTCCGGTAGCGGCCCGTCCGTGAAGACCGGAGAACCCCCGACGGATAAGGAACGTATAAACAGACACTTAGGGCACGTCTGGGGCGTATTGCCTGCCCCGGCGCATCGCGACGGTTGGGGCGTTGTTTTTCACACGCAACTGAGAAGGGCCTATGAAAAAGATCCTTTTGGCGGTGACAGTTTTTCTGATGGCGACCCAGGCCGGGACAGTCGCGCAGGGCAGCCGACTGGCAAATGCCGGCAAAACCGGGCTGTACGTTCGGTCGCTCGACGAGGTATTGCGGCTCCAGGAAGACGAGATGGATCTGGCCACGGCCGCGTTGATCGCCTCCGAGTACTGGAGTGACATGGTTGCCGGACGACGGTATCTCGAACAGCTCGATGCCATGGCCCTGGAGATCCGGAGCCGGCTGAGGCGGCAGCGGCTCCAAGCCAACTACCGGGCCATTCCCATCATCAACGACTATCTGTTCAACGAACTGGGCTTCAAGGCGATCCCGCACGCCGACGATCCCAACGACCTTTTCCTGCACTCGGTGATGGACCGGCGCCAGGGTTACTGCCTGAGCCTGTCGGTGCTGTATTTGTCGCTGGCCGAGCGAGTGGGGCTGAAAGTCTACGGGGTGGTCGTTCCGGGGCACTTCTTCGTGCGGTTCGACGACGGGCGGACCCGGTTTAACATCGAGACCACCAGCGGCGGCGCCACCAGCACCGACGATCACTATTTCGCGAAGTTCCAGGTGCCTGGAGACCGTGAGACGATCTATATGAGGAACCTGACCAAGCGGCAGGCGCTGGGCTGCTTCTTCAACAATCTGGGCACGGTCTACAACGACATCGGTGACACCGAGACCGCCATGCGTGCGCTGGAACGTGCGGTGGCGATCAATCCGACGCTGTCGGAATCGCGCGCCAATCTGGGCAACATTTACCTCCAGAAGGGTCGGACCGAGGACGCGCTGCGACAGTATCAGGCGGCGCTGGATTTGAATCCGAACGATGCGAAGGCCTACCACAATCTGGGCAACGGATACCGGGAATTCGACCGGCTCAATTACGCGGTTTCTTCCTATCGCCAGGCGCTGGCGCTGGACCCGAATCTGGTCGACGCGCACCGGGGATTGGCCCTCGTCTACGCGAAGATGGAGAAATACCCGGAGGCGGCGCGCGAGCTGAGACAGGCGATCGAAATCGCGCCGCGGGATGCCGCCGCCCACGGTCAACTGGCAGATCTGTACTATCGCGCCGGCAACTACCGCCAGGCGCTGGCGGAATACCAGCGAGCGGCCAGCCTGGACCACAGCCTGCCGGAGACGCACTACGGACTCGGCCAGTGCTATCGGCGACTCGGCCAGCATGCCGACGAGATCCGAGCCTATCAGCAGGCCCTGTCGCTGAATCCGGACATGCTGATGGCTCTGGTGGATCTGGCCAACGCCTACGTCGATCGGAAAGAATATGCCGCCGCGCTGCCCTACTGCCGCCGGGCGGCGGTTCTCGATCCGCAGAACCCGACGCTTCATGCGCAGTTGGGCGATCTGTACTGTCGCATGGACGACCCCGAAAAATCCGCCGCGTCGTTCGAACGCGCCCTGGAGATCAAGCCGGACTATGCAGAAGCCTACTGCGGGCTGGCGATGTGCTACCAGAAGAACGGGAGGGCCGCCGAGGCGGTGGAGGCGTATCAGACTGCCCTGAAGATCCAACCCGATCTGTTCCTCGCATTGGTGAATCTCGGCAACGCGCACTTTGGGCAAGGCGACTACAATGCCGCCATCGAGCAATATCGACGGGCCACTGCGGTCCGCCCGAAGGACGCATCCATTTACCACAATCTTGGAGCGGCTTACTCCAACCAAGGCGACTACGTGAAGGCCGCCCAGGCGTATCGCCGGGCCGTTGCAATCGACCCGAATTTCGGCGATGCACACTACGGGCTGGCGTGCAGCCTCTATGTGCTCGAGCAGTACGATCAAGCGTGGAGCCACGTCAACACCGCCAAACGTCTGGGCACCCCCGTTCCCGACGAGCAGTTCCGGGCGATGCAGAACAAGGCCCGATGACAGCGAATCGGACCGGTGGGGAGAGTCCGAGACGGGCGGTGGGAGGTGCGCACGGTTGGCAGGGACCGATGGCTAGCTCCAATACTGAAGTGAAACCGAGAGACCACAAGCCGGTCGTCGGCATTGTCGGGGGCATCGCCTCTGGTAAAAGTGCCGTGGCGGCAGAATTCGGCCGGCTCGGCTGTGCCGTGATCGACGGCGATGCCCTCGCGCGTGAGGCCCTCGGGATACCGTCGATCCGAGGGGCGATTGTCGCGCGATTCGGGCCCGAGATCCTCGACGAGGCGGGTCGGATCGACCGGCGGGTCCTCGCCAGGATCGTCTTCGCCGACGGCGAACGGCTCAGATTATTGAACGAGATCATCCATCCGTACGTATTACAACGCACGGAGGAGTTGATCGCCCAATATCAAAAGGACGCGGACCCCAGGGCAATTGTCCTGGATATCCCCCTTCTAGTCGAAGTGGGCTGGGCGGACCGCTGCGACCGGATCGTGTTTGTGAACTGCGATCGGGGTCGGCGGATCGAGCGGGCCCGCAAGAAGCGAGAGATGGACGAGCAGGAGGTGAAAATTCGTGAAAATTTCCAGATTTCTCTGGACACCAAAGCAGCCCTTGCCGATAATACCATAGACAACAACTCTGACTTCTCGACGCTAGTCAGGCAAATCGAAGCAATCTTCTCTGAAATGACTAAGTAGGTAGCGTGGTTCGCTCCAGAAGTTCGCGTAGGGGTGTTGTCTCCGTGAGCGGCGGGCGCGAGGTCGCCTGTTTCCTGGCTCAAATCCCGTAGAACCACGAAGAGAAGGTGGTCCACATTGACAAGAGGGGTGTTGCCCGCATCTGTGGCAGACAGGTTCCCACCTGCACAACCCGGGATAGGGGTAACCACAAGACTCGCGTGTGTGCAAAAGGAGTAGTCATGGCCAAGGCCAAAATGACCAAGAGAAAAAAATCCAAGAAGAAATCGGCGCCGCAGCAGGACGTGGCAGCCGAGATGGGCGAGGAGATGGCGGGGGCCCCGGCGGCTACTGCCACCGCCGAAGAACCCGAGGCACCGGAGACGGTCGAGGGGACGGAGGCTCTTGACGAAGAGTCCACGCACGCCAAGTACGAGCGGATCAAGAAGGGCAACCTGTACCTGACCGATCTCCAGAAGCTCACCGTCGCGGACCTGCACGAGATTGCCAAGAATGAGGGGATTACCGAGTACAGCGCCCTGAAGAAACAGGACCTGATCTTCCGCATCCTCAAGGAGCGCATTCGCCAGAACGGACTGATGTACGGCGAAGGCGTGCTCGAGGTGCTGCCGGACGGGTACGGCTTTCTGCGGAATCCCAGTTACAACTACCTGTCCAGTTCCGACGACATTTACGTGTCGCCGTCACAGATTCGACGTTTCGGATTGCGAACCGGCAACGTCGTTGCCGGACAAATACGACCGCCCAAAGACTCGGAGAAGTACTTTGCCTTGCTGCGGGTCGAGGCGATCAACTTCGAGAATCCGGACCTGCTGGCCGACAAGATCGTCTTCAGCGACCTGACCCCGCTGCACCCCGAGAACCGCCTGATTCTGGAGACCGGCACGGACGAACTGAGCATGCGGATTATCGACATCGTGACTCCGGTAGGCAAGGGTCAGCGCGGTCTGATCGTCGCGCCGCCGCGTACGGGCAAGACGATTCTGCTCCAGAAGATGGCCAACGCCATCACGCAGAACCATCCGGAAGTCAAGCTGATCGTGCTGCTGATCGACGAGCGTCCGGAGGAAGTCACGGAAATGGCGCGCCGGACGGCGGAGGACGTCGAGGTCATCAGTTCGACCTTCGACGAGCCGGCGTCCCGGCACTGCCAGGTGGCTGAGATTGTGATCGAGAAGGCCAAGCGCTTGGTCGAATACGGCCAGGACGTGGTGATCCTGCTCGATTCGATCACGCGTCTGGCACGGGCCTACAACAACGAGACGCCGCACTCGGGCCGCATCCTGACCGGTGGTGTGGACGCCGGCGCGATGCAGATGCCGAAGAAGTTCTTCGGCGCCGCCCGAAACGTCGAGGAAGGCGGCTCGCTGAGCATCTTCGCCACG
>CAZTGH010000083.1:0-16738 GCA_964612985.1 uncultured Pirellulales bacterium | reverse complement strand
GTCTCCCGGTAGAAGTAGGCCTGGACCCGTTCGAGACGGGCGACGACATCGGCCAGGGCAATGGAACCGGTTTGCCTCCACATCGAGAAGGCCAGCACACACGTGACGGCCACAACGGCGGCCGCAGCAATTCTGGTCGTTGGACTCTTCATGATCCGTCTCCTTAGGCGCAGGCTCGCGGTCGCCTGAGAGGCGCTCTTGAGCCTGGCGTTCTGTTCGCGAATGATTCGGTTCATCACGGGTTCTTCCAGGCCGCCTTCGGCGGCGGCCCGGCCACTGTGGACCAGGCGTTGCTGAAGGATCTCGAGCTCCTTCAACTCGGCCTGGCACGATCGACAGCCTGCCAGATGTTCGGCCAGCCGTCGCTCCTGAGACTCATCCAGCAATTGCTCGATATGCAAAACAAGTTGTTCTTTCGATTCTGCGCAGTTCATCATTGCACCTCGTGAATTTGCTGTCGCTGTTGCATGGCTTGGCGCAGCAGGACGTAGGCTCGTGAGAGCGTTTTGGTGACGGTGCCCAGGGGCATTTCAAGCTGATCGGCGATGCAGGCACAGGACAGGGTGCTGTAATAACGCAAGAGAATCACCTGGCGGTAGGGCTCGGGCAGCGCCGCGACGGCCGCTTCGAGGCCACAATCCTCAGACAGCTCGGGTTCGACCGCTTCTTGTGATGAGACCCGCACGAGTTCCCGCTGTCTTCGCACGCTGTCTTTGCGCTGCTGCTCTTTGGCGACGCGTTCGCCAATGCCCAGCAGCCAGGAAAGGAACTTCTTCGGCTCCCTGAGCCTGCTCATGTTGAAGTAGGCCCGCACCAGGGTCTCCTGGGCGGCCTCTTCAGCGCGGTCCCTGCCGCCCAGCTTGCCGGCCAGATGGGCCAGCAGGACCGGCTGATACCGCCGCACCAGATGGCGAAAGTCGTCCGGATGGCCATCCAGACAACGCGCCACGTAATAACGATCGGTTTCCATGATCCGCACCTCAAGAAGCCCTGAATCCAATTGACGCGTTCACCTAATAGTGCGACTGGCGCCCGTTTTGCGGCAGATAGATGCCGAGAAAAGCGGAAACCGCAGAAAAAAATGTGAATTCAATGAAATGCTGGCGGGCGGTAAACGTCAAGTAAGTGGAATCGGTTAGGAAAAGCGTGCGGAAGAACCAGCCGGCAGTATGGCGGCATATCAGCGAGATCGGCACCGGTGCGAGATTTGGGTGGCCACCCCACGCATGCACTCCGTCTTGGCACGAGCAGTTGTCCCACGCGGCAGGTGCAGGACATCGTGAGAGGAACCGGCATTCTATGTCGTTGCACGGTGAGCAAATCGGTCTGGATACATCATGCGATAGCGAGCGTCCGGTGGTTTGCGCACCCCGGCGCGTCTTCGGCGGTCGCATGGTGACCCGCCTGTTACGGAGAAAGGACTGGTCTGGCCGGTCTACCAGAACGATCCACGATGAAATCCTTCGGCTGCTGCGCCGCAGCCGCGGTCCTCCGCAAGCGGTCACGGCGGCATCCATTTCCTACAAACAAAGGCCATAAGCACGCTATGCTGCGTTGGGGCGGTACGGGCTCGGGACCCGCGGAGGATCCCGCGACGACGGCTCGGCGCAGGCGGTACGAAAGGAGTTGGAGCAATGAAGACACGAGTCAACCTGCGAACCGCAGCCGTTCTAGCGGTACTGATCGTCGCGTCCGTCGCGCGATCGCAACCTGCGGTGGCGATCCATCCGAATGATATCCCGTACCTGTTCGTCAGCGCGGGCGGGCCGTACCACGGCACCGTCGGCGTGCCCATCGAGTTTGATGCAGGCCTCTCCTATATCGCGGACGGCAATACCATTGACGCCTATTACTGGGACTGGCACCTGGACCGAGACTACGAGTGCATCAGCTCGCCGGTTTGCACCCATACCTGGCACAGTGCCTTCAACGGCAAGGTCCGCGTGCACGTATTCGGGCCCGGCAATAACCTGGTTTGGGATGAGGCCCGGGTGACAATCAACGGGCCCGAGACCATTCTCTGCATCACCCTGGAGTCGGCCTTTACGGACCTGCACGCGTACAATCCCAACCAGCGCCATGTGGGCGTGGACTACAGATCAGACAACGTGGAGGAGAAGATCCCGGATTCGACATACGAGTTGATGCTCCCCGAGGCCGACGACAGCGACTCGGGACCGATGCAGACGATTGCCTTTCCGCTCTATGCGGCCGGGGACTACAAGGTCAAACTCGTCGGCACCCGTGACGAGCCGTTTCAGATGACGGTGGCGGCTCTCCGCGACGGAAAACCGCTGGTCGAACGGTCCTATGCCGGGGAAATCGCCGAAGGCGAAACGATCTATCTGAGCATCTACGGCGCCTGCCCAAACGGCGAACTGGATGTGATGTGCGGGGAATTGATGGTGACTCCGCGCCTGGTCGTCGAACCGGCGCAGATCGAGCTGACGGTTGAGCCCAATGCCGTCTATGACACCGCTTTCGTGGTGCGTGAAGCCTACGGGAAGGTTGCCCTGGAATCGGTGACGCTACAATGCGGGCATATCGAGGGGCGGGTCAACCGGATCTTCAGCAAGGACGTGGTCTTCACCCGGAACAACTTCACCGTCGATCCGGGATCCGAACAGGAGGTCCATGTGCGCGTGGCTGTACCGATGGCCTTCCAGGGCAGAGCCACCGGGACCATTACGGTCAACAGCGCCTCCGGCGTCAGCACCGATGTCCCGATCGTCGTTCAGACCGCGGGCACGGTCGTGCCGGTGACCGTCGGGATCGGACCCTATGAGGGGGTCGTGGGCACACCGATCCTCTTCGACGCCAGTAGCAGCCACGACCCGGACGGCTACATCCAAGAGTACGCCTGGGACTGGGACAGCGACGGGCATGTCGATGATTACACCATGCTGCCGACCATCGAGCATACCTGGTTCAGCGAGTTTGACGGGGAGGTGACGTTTTACGTCATGGACAATGACGGGCTGATCAATGGCATGACGGTCGAGGTCACAGTGACCGCTCCTGTCGTACCGTAGGGGTCAACGGCCAAGGGGCCGATCTCAAGGTGCTCGGGATCGGCCCCGTTTTTTTTTGATGCATGTTGCAGGTGGGCATAGCGGATCTATCGCCTGCGTTACCGGGGCAGCCTCTCCGCTGCGACCGACTTGACGCTCAGGTCCGCGTAAATCACGCGGTACTGCGAGGCCCCTTCCGGCTGGTACCAGAAGATGGGCGTCTCGGGGTCTCCGAAAGAGACGTTCTGACCGGCATAGCGCCACGTGCCGGTCGGCAGTTTCCCGATGAACAGCATCCCGTCGTACATGACCTGCTGCTGGTTGGTTTCGTAGCCCGGCGCTGCCGGTCCGACGAACTTGCCCTCCCGCGCCATCTGGAAGGCGATTTTCGCGATCTCGGTACCGCCGACCGTCGGCGGGAAGGTATGATCGACCGTCCAGTTGGACCAGAGGCGCAGGAACTCGATGAAGTCTTTTTCGCCCAACTCGTCGATGTTGGCCTGGAGATCGACGCCCATGGGCTCGTATCCCGCCGGAGGCTCGAGGCTGAAGAGCGAATCGTCCAACGGAACATCAAACTGGAAATCGCTGAGGATCATGTTCATTCCCGGCGCCGCGGGAAATTCCATCTCGACCCGCACCGGCTCTCCGGTCTTCGGGTCCACCCACACCGTCAAGGCCGTGTCGGTCTCATGTACGCGGTAGCCCTCGAGGGTGCGCCCGTCGATGGACCTGGGCCCGAGGGCCTCATCGGCCTGATTCGGCAAGGCCCGGAGTTTTTCCAGGGAGACGTACGGCCCCCCATCGGGCTTATCCACATCCAGCGCGTTGCTGAAGCCGAAGGTCATGTACTTCTTCTGAAGCGGCATGAGGTTCAGACCTTTGACTTCGCCTTCGGACGCATGAAGGATCGTCACGAAGCCGTCGACGGTGCTGGTGCGCATGTATCCCGGTTCCTTGAAGGCGATTTCCGTGCGCACCGTGGGCATGCTCTCGACGCCGGTCTGATTGACGATGCTGAAGGTCAGCGTGCGGGCGTTGTGCAGCAGGTCGACGACCTGGGCGTAGGTGCTGGTGGCGCCGCCGCCGGTGAAGGTATACAAACCGAGGATCGCGGCGAGGACGATCGTCGCAGCGACAGCAAATCTGGTGGCTCCGCTCTTCATGATATTTCTCCATACCGGCGCGCCGATGGATCGAAATCCGAGGCGCGGCGCTTGCGTCTGTGGTTGGGTCGTGGCCAGCAGGACCCGTTGTCCCGCCGATTCGCACGATTGGGGATCGACCGATCGCTCGCTCATCTCAGCGGCGCAGGCCAGCAGCTTCTCCAGCCGCTGGAGGTCCTGCCGGCATCGCGGGCACCGGGCCAGATGGCTCTGCACCTGCGAGGCCTGCGATTCATCCAGCTCGCCCAGCACGAAGGCGGGGAGCAGTTCGTTGATCGGTCTGTGACGATTCATATTCCACCTTCTCTATCCGCCCAGATAAGGTCTCAATTGGCGGCTGAGCTTCTTCAATGCACGATACAGGTGAACGCGGACCGTCTGCGCCGAGCAGCCCAGAATCTGGGCCACCTCAGTGGTCGACAGCCCTTCCAGACGCCGCAGGACGAATGCGTCCGCCTGCTGAGCGGGCAATTTGGCCAGCGCTGTGGCCAACTCGCGCCCGAGTTCGACCGCCCGCATACCGCCGTCGGGCTCGCGAGGGTCCCATTGCCGATCGACCGGAGGCGACGGCCGGCGTTGGTTCGTCCGCCGGGCGAGCTCCAGCGATTTCCGCACGGTCGCACGGTACAGATAGCCGGGCCAATAGGTGTCCCCATTGAAGCTGGACCAGCGCCGCCAGATGGACAGAAAGACCTCCTGGTGGACGTCGTTGGCCAGATTCCTGTCGCCAAGCACGCGCAGAGCCGTGTTAAGGACCTGCCGACCGTGCTCCTGGACCAGATTCTCAAAGTTCCTGTCGGACAACGTCGTCGTTTCCTGAAGCTCTATCGTTTCCATGCCATGGCTTCCCAACCGTGCGGTGCGTCGGGATGGAGATCTCTGCCTGTATAGAATCGCGATTCATCCGCGCGTTTACAGAAAAATCGACGGATTCCAATGCCAAAATGCCGATTTCGAACCCGCCGGGCGTCCCGAAGCACGTGGAGATCTTGAGATGAAATCCGTGAATTGTGCTTCTGGACGGCTCGTCTTCCCTATATACTGTCTGCCAATGCCATAGGATGCACGACGGGGAGAATCCTGTGCGCACGGGCAGACCGCAGCGGGTGCCGAGAGCGACGCTATGACTGAGGGTTCGACAGAAGGAATTGCCGGCCGCCGGCCCGCAGAGGGCCGTCGCACGGACCACCGGCGAAGGAACGCCGTTCCGTTACGACCGGCATCTTCGCCAGGTAAGTCAGCAATCCCTGATGAGCGGCGCTACCGCCTGATCGCCGATTTGACGTATGACTGGGAATACTGGCAAGGACCGGACGGGCGGATGCTCTACGTTTCGCCTTCGTGCGTGCAGATCACCGGCTATGCGGCCGAGGAATTCCTCGATGATCCCACCCTGATCGATCGGATCATCCACCCTGACGACCGGGTGCTGATGGCCGAGCACCTTCACAAGCTCGGGCCGGACGGACGGCGCCTCCCCATCGATTTCCGGATCATCTGCCGCGATGGCACCGAACGCTGGATTGGCCACCAGTGCCAGCCGGTGCGAGACGAGAACGGTCGCGATCTGGGCGTCCGTGGCAGCAACCGCGACATCACCGAACAGAAACGCATCGACACCACACTGGGCAGGAGCGAGAGGCGCTATCGCACGCTCTTCGAGACGCTGGCGGACAGCGAGAGAAAGTATCGCGAGTTGGTTCAGACCGCCAACAGCGTGGTTCTGCGGTGGGGCCGGGACGGCATCATCCACTTCATCAATGAGCCCGGCGCGCATCTTCTCGGGTACGAGCCGGAGGAGTTGATCGGTCGGTCCGTACAGACGCTGGTGCCCGAGGTCGAGAGTACGGGCCGGGATCTTTCGTCGCTGGTGCAGGACATCCTCGATCGTCCCGAGCAGTACCTCTACAGTCCGAACGAGAACCTCCGCAAGGACGGCACGCGGGTGTGGGTCGCCTGGACGAACAAGGCGATCACCGATGACGACGGCAGCGTGCGGGAGGTCCTGGCGATCGGCAATGAGATTACGTCTTTGAAGGCCGCCGAGGCGGCCCTGCGCGACAGCGAGGAACGACTGCGGGTGGCGACCGAGTCGGCGCGGGCGGGGATGTGGTCGGTGGACATCCCGTCGCAGCGCTGGCAGTTCAGCGCCCAGACCGCCAAAGTGTTTGGGCTGGGGGACGATGCACCGGCCACCTTCGAGCAGATCACCGCGCTGACTCACCCGGAGGACCGGGAACAATTGGCCGAGCAGAGCGCCCGGGCGCTCAGACGGGCCGGCACGCATGAATTCGAATACCGCATCGTGCGACCCGACGGGGCCGTGCGCTGGGTGCTGCTGCGCGGACGCACGGACGCTGACGCGGAGGGTCGCCCATGGCGGAACATGGGCGTGGTGATGGACATCACCGAGCGCAAGACCACCGAACGGGCGCTGCAGGAGGCGAACGAACAGCTTCAGGCCCAGGCGGAAGAGCTGGCGGCCATCAACGAAGAACTCCAGACGCAGACCGAAGAGTTGCAGAGACAGACGCTGGAGCTGCGTCAGAGTGAAGCGCGGATGCGGGCCATGCTGGACCATATCCCCGTGGGGATTTGGTTCACCGACAGCGATGGCAAGATCATTTATGGCAACGAGGCGGGCCATTCGATCTGGGCGGGGGCCAGGTATGTCGGTCCCGAGGCGTTCCACGAATACAAGGCCTGGTGGTTCGAGACGGGCGAACCGGTGATGCCGGAGGACTGGGCGGTGGTCCGGGCCGTCCGCAAGGGAGAAACCAGTCTCAACGAGATCCTCGAGATCGAATGCTTCGACGGCACTCGCAAGATCATTCGCAATTCCGCGGTGCCCATGCGCAGCCCCGGCGGCGAAATCCTGGGCTGTGTGATCCTCAACGAGGAGATCACCGACCGCATCCGAGCCCAGCAGGCGCTGACCGATCGCGAACAGAGGCTCCGGACCGCCCTGGAAGGCGGACAGATGGGCCTCTGGGAATGGGACGTGGAGAAGGACGCAGCGATCTGGGATGAGCGGATCTGCGAGCTGCTCGGCGTCGGCGCGCCCGACCCGGTCAACAGCGAAGCGTTCTTTCGATGCGTATATCCCGACGACCGCGATCGCCTGCGGGCGGACCTCGCTGAGGCGCTGCGCACAGGCGGTGACTTCCACCGGGAATTCCGCGCCGTTCGTCCGGATGGAGAGATCGTCTGGCTGGCCTCGCGCAGCACGGTCGTCTGCGACGAACAGGGTCGCGGCGTCCGGATGCTCGGGATCCTCTTCGACGTCACCCTGCGAAAACAGATGGAAGAGGCGCTTCGGCGCATGAACGACGAGCTGGAGAAAGAAGTCCAGGTTCAGACCGAAGAACTGAAGAGCACCGTCGTTCGACTCAAAGAGGAAGTGCTCCGACGCCGGCTGGCGGAGAAAGACCTCGAAGAGCGGTCGCAGTTGCTGGAAGGCTTCTTCCGGAACACGATCACGCCGCTGGCGTTCATGGACCGCCAGTTCAATTTCGTGCGTGTCAACGACGCCTACGCCCGAGCCGACGGCAAGACGCCGGAGCAATTCGTAGGGAAGAACCATTTCGATCTCTATCCGCACGCGGAGAACCGGGCGATCTTCGAGGAAGTGGTCCGGACGAAGCAGTTGCACTTCGCTCTGGCCAGGCCGTTCACCTATGCGGAGGACCCCGAGCGCGGGATCAGCTACTGGAACTGGCAGTTGACTCCGCTGCTGGACGAGGCGGGCGAGGTGCAGTATCTCGTGCTGAACCTTCAGGACGTGACGGAGCGGCAGACGGCGATGGAAGAGCTCAAGATGCGGACGTCGCAGCTTCAGCGGTTGACGGCCGAGCTGTCCGAGACGGAGGACCGCGAGCGGCATCGCCTGGCGGAACTGCTGCACGACGATCTCCAGCAGTTGCTGGTCGGGTCCAAGCTGCGGCTGAGCATGCTGACCCGCAAGACGCAGGAGATGCCGGAGATCTACGAACCCATCCAGGAAGCCATCGACCTGCTCGCCGAATCGATCCAGAAATCTCGGGGGTTGAGCCACGAGCTGAGCCCCCCCGTGCTGCATCACGGGAATCTCGCGGAGGTGCTCCGGTGGCTCGGCGAACAGATCTACACCACCTGCGGCCTGAAGGTGCACCTGAGAGTGGCGGACGATGCGGACATCCATTCGCAGCCCCTCAAGACCTTCGCGTACAAGACCGTGCGTGAGATGCTCTTCAATGTCGTCAAGCACGCCAACGTCAAGCGGGCCGCGGTCGTGGTCCGTCGGGTCGATCAGGCGATCCGCGTGACCGTGGCGGACCGGGGACGCGGGTTCGACCCGCAGCGCCTCGAAGTCGCGAGCCAGAACGGGTTCGGACTGTTCCACATTCGCGAACGGCTCCAGTTGCTCGGCGGCGCCCTGACCGTCCGCAGCGCACCGGGTCGGGGCAGTCGGTTCGTGCTGACGATCCCGCTGGACATGACCGAGAACGCCGAGAGGCATGAGAACCACGCACCCGCAGGGGCGAATGCAGCGGCGAATCAGGATTCGCCTCTACGCCCGGGCGACCGGATGGGCCGTCGGAAATTCCGCATCCTGATCGTGGACGATCACAAGGTCATGCGGGACGGGCTGGCGGCCCTGCTGGCCGAGGAGCCCGATATCGAGGTCGTCGGCCAGGCGGGCAACGGGCGCGAGGCGATCACGCTGACGGCGCAACGGAAGCCCGACGTCGTGGTCATGGACGTGGTCATGCCGATCATCAACGGAGAGGAAGCCACGCGCCAGATCAAACAGCGGTGGCCCGAGGTGCGCATCGTGGCATTGTCGATGCTGGAAGAAGACGCGACCCGCGAGCGCATGCGCGAAGCGGGCGCCGAGGCCTTCGTTTCCAAGGCGGGTCCCTCCGAGGTCATCGCCGCCGCCATTCGCGGCGCGTCGTAAGGTGGGTTCTGCAAAAATGGATGTTAGGTCTACTTTGGGAAGGAAGAGCCTCGTTTCGGGCTCTTCCTTCCCAAACCCAAGCGACTGGGCTATAGCCCACGTACTTCATTCTTCAAGGAAATCGGAAAAGAACCGATTTCCTCGAAGAATATAGACCTAACGTCCATTTTTGCAGAACCAACGCCGCAGGCCAGGCGAAACCCGTTGTTGTAATGGATCATCTGTCCCAGCGGGGTCTTCATGCGGATGTACGAGCGGCACAGCCAGGGCGGACTGGCGAACGAGCCGCCACGTGTGATGCCCATCGGGTCGAAGCGATCCGTGCCGATCCACGCAGAGCCGTCCGTCGGAGCTCCTTTGACATCATCGTACCAGAGGTCCTGGACCCATTCCCACACACCCCCGTGCATGTCATAGAGGCCCCAGGCGTTGGGCTGCTTCTGTGCGACGGGGCGGGTGCGTTTAACGGGACCCGAGTTCCACAGCATCCAGCCCAACTCATCAGGCGGGCCTGCGAACTCCTCCGCCGTCCCCGCCCGACAGGCGTACTCCCATTCCGCCTCGCTGGGCAGACGGATCTCCCGACCCGTCTTCTCCGAGAGCCACTGGCAGAACGCAACGGCATCGTGCCAGCCGATGTGCGTCACCGGCTCGCGATCGGTCTGCGTGAACCCGGGGAAACGCCAGTCCATCAGCGCCTGATAGTGCCATGGGGCATTGGGCACGCAGGTATAAGCCCAGCCCTGCTTCTCGGCGTCGGTCACGTAGCCCGTCTGGTCGACGAACAAGGCAAACTGCTCGCGCGTCACTTCGGTGGCGCCCAGGTAGAAGCTGTAATCAATGGTCACCTCGTGCTCGGGCATCTCATAGGTCCAGCCGTATTCATCGACATAGCGATGAGGGCTGCCCATGATGAACGAGCCGGGCTCGATGCGAACGAATTCGAACGTGACACCGTCGACCTCCAGGCGTAGGGTGTGCACCGCACACCTTCCTTGCAGGCATGGCATGGCAATGGTGTGCGGTGCACACCCTACAATCCGGGCGGGCGGCCGCCTCGGGTCCGACGGACCCGGAGATGCGTTCCTATGATTCGACGATTCGATGTCGCGTACGATTCGAAATCCCGTATCGCTGCCGCGATGCGCTGCTGGGACGGGGCACCGATAGGAGGGCCGGCACGCCTGGGCCGGGCTCGACCACGAGCCACCCCGCAAGACACGGCGCGCCGCCGCGACGGCAGGAACGCCCGGCACGGTGTGGGCGCTGCCGTCGCGGGGAACGCGACCATAATGCCAGTCGTAGAAATCCTCACACCATTCAGCGGCATTGCCCTGCATGTCGCAGAGCCCCCAAGTGCTGGTCTTCTTGTGGCCCACGGGATAGGTATTCCCGGCGCCGTTGCCGCTGTACCAGGCCCATTCGTCGAGAGGCTCTTTGTTCGCCTTTGAAGTCCCGCCACGGCAGGCGTATTCCCATTCTGCTTCCGTCGGCAGACGAAAGCACTCGCCGCTCTGCTGCGAGAGCCACCGGCAGAAGGCGGTCGCATCGAGATAGCTGATCCCCACCACCGGGTGTTCGTCCGTCTGCTCGAACCCGGGGTTGCGCCAGCTTCGCCCTCGCATCCAGCCCATCTGCTCAGGCGAGGCATAGTGCCATAGCGAGCCCTTGCGCTCGCCGACGGTTTGGTATCCGGTCGCCTCGACGAACGCCTTGAACTGCCCCACCGTCACTTCCGTCCTGCCCACATCAAAGCAGTATTCGATCTGCACCCGATGAACCGGGCGCTCGTCCCCGTCACCCGTATCGGAGCCCATCATGAATTCCCCCGCCGGAACGCGAACGAACTCGAACGTCACCCCCGAAACCTCGAGCGAATGCCGGTTTTCGCCGCGCGCACAAACGGCGGCGCTAGGCCATGGACAAAAGAGCGAGCCTGCCAGCAATATCACGGATCGCCAACCAGATCGGCGCATACCGCTTGCGCACTTCATGCCTGTGCCTCCATGAGTCAAATCACCTGTGATTCACGTCCGGACAACCGCCTATCGTGCCGGTCGGCCCCAGACCTGGACCTCGATGTAGTGGTTGATGTCGCTGCCGAGATGACCGCTGCTGTAGAGGCGGACGTAGCGGCCCTCGACGCCCTGCGTGTCGATGAGCTTGCCCTCGTTCGTCTCGATATAGAGCCGGTCGGCGCCTGTGCCCAGGCCGGTGGAGTTGTCGGTATCGTTGTTGAAGACGGTCTTGACCTCGCCGGTGAACTGCGGATCGTCGGACACCTGCACCACCACGTCCTGGTAGACGTGCGGGCGGAGATGGTAATGCCAGACCACGATCGCATAGATTTCATATCGATCCTGCAGGTCGATCGTGACGTGCTGGGCGCCCGGGCCCAGTTCGACGATACTGCCGTCGGTGCCTTCCTTGTCGCCGTCGGTGATCATTTCCAGGATGCCGATCACCGGCGCCGGATCGCTCGACGAGACGGGCTTGCCCAGCGCCGCGTTCGTCGTCCCCAGCGGCACCAGGAACGGTGGCCTCGCTCCCCCACGGGGTCGTTCCAGATTCGGCACCCGCACATCGGCGGGCGTGCCGATAAAGAGCGGCCTGGGCAGCGAAATCTCCAGCGGCATCAGCGTCGAACGTCCCAGGTCCTCCGGCGTGCCGATCGACCGAGGATCCTGGGGTGGGGTCCCGGTCGCCTGGCTCGTGCGATCGACGATCCGGGCCGTCTCGGGCACGCCCAGATCGTAGAGGCTCATCGGACCCGACTGCGGATAGCTGACCACCCATTCCTGCCGGCTGAGCAGGACCCCGCTGCCGGTCCCGGCGCGGCACTCGATGTGGGCGCCCACCAGCCGTCGCGTCTCCGGATCGGCCATCAGTCTCATCAGCAGCCTCTCGACCCGCCTGCCTCCGAGGGTGGCGCCGGGATCGAGCTTCTCGAGCTCGTACATCAGGACCTTCTTGCCTTCATATTTCTCGGTCCACCGCCTGACCTCGACGTCCTCCTTGGCCGCGAAGACCGCGAAGGAATCGATGAGCGTGTAAGCCGAGTCGGCGCCGAAGAGCCCCTTGCTCGGAAGATCGCTGATCACCACCGCCCTGATCTGAGGACTGTACAGCAACTCCCGGCGGCCCGACCCGAAGTCGGAAACGACCACCGTCTTGTCCGAGGCGAGGATATAGGCCTTGCGGCTCGCGAAATCGTTCCATTGCTGATCCGTGCGGACGACGCCGTCGCGGTATTCGGTGACCACCGCGTGCAACCAGTCCATCTTCTGGGTGGCTTGGCGGACCTGGTTCAGCGAAGCGGGACCCCAGCCGCCCCCGACCATCTGCCGGAGGCCGAAACCCGCCGCGACCAAGATGGCCGCTGCGATGGCCAGCTTCGCTGTCAACGCAAAGACCGAATGCTCCGATCGCTCTGCCGCCGGCACCAGTCGCGGGCCCACCGACCGGCCCACCACCTCGTACGTCGCCAGCATCTGCTGACGCAGGCGGTCCCTGTGAGCGGGGTTGGGCTCGGTGTCGATCTCCAGATCGGCAACGATTTTCTCGAAATCACGCTCCTTCATCGTGCTCCTCGGCACCCAGGTCGTCCCGCAAGACGTCTCTGAGCCTGCGCAGAATCCTGTGCAGCGTGACCCGGATTGTCGCGGGTTTGATATCCATCACTCGACCGATTTCCTCGTAATCCATATTCTCGAAAAACCGCAGCGTCAGAACCGTCTGATGCTCCGGCTTCAATTGCAGGATGGCGGTGTACAACGTCGGCCAATCCAGATGGGACCACGGACTATCCTGCGGCTGAGCCGCCCGTCGCATGGCCACCACGTTCTCCATAAGTCTCTTGCGGCGCGAGGTTTTCCGTATATAGGCGTTGGCCTGGTTGGCGGCGATGGTGAAGATCCAGGCCCGAAAATCCTGCTCGGTGCTGCCCTTGAACTGCCGCACGCTGGCCGCCACCGTCAGGAAGACGCCGCTGGTGATGTCCTCGGCCGCCGCAGCACTGTACAGACGATGAACGCAGAACCTGTAGATCCGCTCGTAATACCGCTCGTAGAGCTGGGCCAGAGCGTCGCCGCTCGTCTTGGCCTGTACCACGAGATCGTCGTAAGGTGTTTGCTCAACAGGTTTTGCCATAACACCAACCATCGACATACGTTCAATTGCGCACCGCGTGCCCATGTTACAGGGGCGTTCTGCAAAAATCGACGTTAGGTCTATATTCTTCAAGGAAATCGGCTCTTTTCCGATTTCCTTGAAGAATGAAGTACGTGCGCTATAGCCCAGTCGCTGGGGTTTGGCAAGGAAGAGCCCGAAACGAGGCTCTTCCTTCCCAAAGTAGGCCTGACATCCATTTTTGCAGAACTCCACATTCCGGCCACACCCGCTCGCGAAGGCAGGCCCGACGCGGGACCTCCCCGTGCAATTACGGCTACGCTTCCTCCGGTCCCTCGTCCTGGATGTACTCCCGCACCGGGAACAGCATCGCCACCGGGATGTACAGCGCCAGGGTCACCAGCATGGCGATGGCAAAGAACCAATAGTAGCTCGCCCCCGGCAGCTTGCTCGTGCCGTCGGGGTTCTGGATCAGTGCGTTCACCAGCGCCGAGAAGACGTTGCCCAGCGAGATCGCCAGCAGATACAGGCTCATCACGAAGGTCTTGAGCTTCCTGGGCGCCTGGGTGTACGAGAACTCCAGCACAGGGATGGACGCGAGGATCTCGCCTGCCGTCAGGAGGATATAGGCGAAGAACTGCCAGCCGATGCTGGGCTGGTGGCCCTGGTCGAGCTGAATCTCGATCCAGGCGGGCACCACGAAGCAGAGAGCGGTCACGAACATGCCGATCCCGATCTTCCGCAACGGGGTCAGCCGGAACACGCGGTTCAAAGCCGGATAGATCGCATAGCTGAACAACGGGATCATCAGGATGATATAAAACGAATTGACGAACTGCACCTGGGCGGGCAGCCAGTCGATGCCGAGCCAGCGGAGATCCATGTTCTCGGCTTGCAGCACCCAGGCTGACTGCGACTGATAGAACAACGCGAAGAACATGGAGACGAACACGAAGATCACGCACAGACGCGCCAGGATCTTGAGCGTATCGGCATTGAGCACCTCATCCAGTATCCTCTTGCCCGTCGGCGGAATGTGCACGTACTTTCGTCGCCCCAGAACAAACACCAGCGTCGCGAAGATCATCAGTGCGGCCGGCACGCCGAATCCGACGCCGGGACCATAACGGTTCAGCAGCCACGGACAAGCCAGCATGGAGATACAGGCGCCCACATTGATGGAGAAGTAGAACCAACTGTACATCTTCGAGAGCAGGTGCTTGTTCCGCTGACCGAACTGATCGCCCACATTGGCGGAGACGCAGGGCTTGATGACGCCGGAGCCCAGCGCAATCAGGATCAGGCCCAGGCCCAAACCGACCCGGGTATGGTTCCACGCCAGGGCGATGAACCCCACGCAGTACACTGCGGAAAAGAGCACGATCGTCCGGTACTTGCCCAGCCAGACGTCGCTGAGCAGTGCGCCGAGCAGCGGAGTGAAGTAGACGGCCGCCGTGAAGAGGTGAAACCACTTCTTGGCCTGCTCGTCGCCCATGACGGAGAGGGCGCCGTCGCTGCCCAGCAGGTAGTTCGTCATGAAGATGACCAGGATGGAGCTCATGCCGTAGAAGGCGAATCGCTCCGCTGCCTCGTTGGTCAGGATATAGGGGATGCCGGCGGGCATCTTCTCGGAAGGCACGGGGGCCGTCAGGTGCTCACGTTTGGCCATAAGGCTCCTCGGTTCATCGCCAATCAATCACGAACGCGCACGATCTGGCGGCCATGGTACCTTGCGAAGGGCCTCGTATCAAAGAAAACTCCGACGCTCGCGGGGCAGAGGGTGCGGTCGGCAAATGGTGGCGGCTGCATCCCGAAAACCGCCGCGAAACGCAGGACGCAGCTTAATTCGGTGCCAGATTCCTCCATTCCGCTTCGCTCCAGTCGGAATGACAAAGCGAATGCGGCAGACAAGGTACCGGCGTATTCGGGCCACGCGCGGGACAGATGATGGCCGGGCAGCCTTGATCTATGGCCCCGGTCCGGATACGATGGGCGGGCGGTTTTCTGCCGTGGTCGAGAGTACAGACGAACCGCAGGGGCAGGCGCACTGTCCGTTCTGAAAAATCTTGTCTCGAGGAGTACGATGGACACAAGAACGAGCCGGATCGGACTGGCAGCCGCGCTGCTGCTTTCTACCGTCGCCATCGGCGCGGAATGGGACGACCTGACCCACATGCCCGACGCACGCATGTTGCGATTTCCCGACGTCAGCGCCGAATCGATCGTCTTCTCCTACGCGGGCGATCTGTGGATCGTCGCCAGAGAAGGCGGCACCGCCCGTCGGCTCAGCTCGCCCCCAGGCGACGAATTGTTCCCCAAGTTCTCACCCGACGGCAAGCTGATCGCCTTCAGCGGCAATTACGATGGCAACACCGACGTCTACGTCGTCGGCGCCCAGGGTGGCCAGCCCCGACGCCTGACGCACCATTCCGCCTCGGACCTCGTGGTCGAGTGGTACCCCGACGGCGAATCCGTGCTCTATCGCTCGGGCATGGTCAGTCCATCGGGACGCTTCAATCGCTTCTTCAAGCAGTCCATCGAAGGCGGATTGCCCCAGACGCTGCCGCTGCCGTATGCGGAGCTGGGGTCGTTCAGTCCCGACGGCAGCCGGATCGTGTATCAGTTCATCTCGCGGGAATTCCGCACCTGGAAGCGCTACCAGGGTGGGATGGCCAGCGACCTGTGGCTCTACGACTTTCTCAACAACAGCGCCGAGAAGCTCACCGATTTCGCCGGCACCGACGCGGTTCCCATGTGGCATGGGGATACGATCTTTTTCCTCTCGGATCGCGGCACCGGTCAGAAGCTGAACATCTGGGCCTACTCCCTGCCCACCAAGCAGTTCCGGCAGGTGACGGATTTCACGGAATACGACGTGAAGTGGCCCAGCCTCGGACCCGACGCCATCGTCTTCCAGAACGGCGGGCAGCTCTACCTGCTCGACCTGGCGACCGAAGAATCGCAGGCGATCCAGGTGAAGGTCCCCGCCGATCTGCCCCACGTGCGAACCGAGCTGAAAAGCGTCTCGAACCTCATCCAGAACTACTCGCTGTCGCCCTCGGGCAAGCGGGCCCTGTTCGAGGCGCGAGGCGAGGTCTTCACCGTCCCCGAAAAGCACGGAAGCGTCCGCGACCTGACCAATACCTCGGGCATCGCCGAGCGGTCTCCCGCCTGGTCGCCCGACGGTAAGTGGATCGCCTACTTCGGCGACGCGACCGGCGAATACGAGCTGTACCTGCGCTCGGGCGACGGCAAAGGTAAGCCCAGGCAGGTCACCGAAGGCGGCAAGGCCTTCCGCTACAATCCCGTCTGGTCGCCCGACAACAAACGCATCGCCTTCAGCGACAAGACCGGCAGCCTGTTCGTCGTCGACGTCAACGACGGCGCGATCACCGGCAACGTCAATGTCGGCGCCGGCTACTCGGGCAACGGCACCATCGTCGGCAACCTCACCGGCAACAGCGGCGGCTCCATCGCCCCGGGCAACAGCATCG
>CAZTGH010000082.1:13051-16761 GCA_964612985.1 uncultured Pirellulales bacterium | reverse complement strand
CAGCAGGGATTGTCGCGCCGATGCTGGAGGCGCTCGCGCTGGCGAATCCGACGGGGCGGGCGCTGGCGGTGGTGGCCATCGGCGCCGGGTCCATGGTGGTCAGTCACGTCAACGACAGTTACTTCTGGATCGTCACGCAGATGACGGGGATGACGGTCCGGCAGGGGTACAAGCTCCAGACGCTCGGCAGCCTGGTTGAAGGGGTGGTTGCGGCGGCGGCGGTGTGGGCGCTGGGCGCAGTGGTCCTGTAGGCTGCTATCCGGGTGTCTCAGCGGCCATGCTTTGGAATCTGCACGGATACCTTTATTGTCCGCGAATTCACCTGCGAAGTGCAACAGGGGTATAGAAATGACATCGCCAGCTCGATCCGGTAGCTTGGAGTTGTTCGAGGACTTCAGACCACGGAGAACTCGCCATGTCATATCACCACCTTACCATGGACGAGCGAAATGTCATCTATCGAATGCAGTTTCAGGGCCACAGCCAGGTGGAGATCGCCCGCTGCCTGGGCCGCCATCGCAGTTCGATCGGCCGCGAGCTCCGGCGGAACCCCAACGTCGAGGGCCGCTACGACCCGGCGAAGAAGGCCGAGGCAGTATGGCACCCTTGCTGGCCAACGTCTATTTGCACTACGTGTTCGACTTGCCGGGGACGCGGAGCATTCTTCGTGAGCCGCGAGCCTCCCTTGAAAGCACAAGGGGAGGCTCGGGGCGGACGCTCGAAAAGGACGGCCCGCACGCGGGCGAAAACCGCCCGGGAACCGGCGAGAGCCGCCGGAGGCAGAGGCCCACTGCCTGTTTGTAGGTAGCGCAATGATTGGCCTTTTTGTCATGTCGAGCGGAGCGCAGCGCAGTCGAGACATCTGGCCGCGAATGAGACAGCCTTTTCGTTCTCGGGCAGATTTCTCCGTTGCGGCCTGCCCATTCGACTTCGCTCAGGGCAAGCTCTGCGGCAGACCTCCAGTCGAAATGACAAGTGCGGCGGTTGCTTAACAGAATCTACCTACAAACGTGCAGTGCACCCCAGAGGCAGAGCCCTCAGACCCAGAACTTGACAAATGCCATACACGAGTTCATAATGCCAGAGTCAAACCGGCGACCAATTCGCTGGGCTGACTACAGTAGTTGTCCAATTCCCGCTGAACCAACACACCCCATTCCGCATCCGCTGACGATGCTGCCACCCAGGTTCTGTGAAAAAGCATGTGGACACGGTACCAGGGCCCTGATACACTGCCGCCAACGTGAGCGGCGCCCCGAGGCGCCTTCATGGGGAAAACGGTGCAAATCCGTAGCGGACCCGCCGCTGTGACCGGGGACGAACGCTGCACGAAGGCCACTGTCGCTCAGACGGGAAGGCGCAGCCAGTAGGATGATCCGGAAGCCAGAAGACCTGCTCACGCGTCAGCCATACGATCGAACGCCTTTCGCGGATTGAGGGCGTGCGATCCGCTCAACGAGGATAGAAAACGGTATCCCCGGACCTGAAGCGCTCAGGGCCGGGGATTTTTTTATGGAGTCCCGCTGATGCACGCTCGACGGTGGATTCTGGCGCCGGTGCTGGTCGCCCTGGTGGCGATCGGTCTGGGCGTGCTCTGGTCGGGGGGCGATGGACAGAGAGCGACGGCGCTGCCCGAACCGGGCAACTATCGTCGGATCGTGTCGCTTTCGCCCAGTATCACGGAATGCCTCTTCGCTCTGGGGTTGGGCGAGCGGGTGGTCGGCGTGACGGATTTCTGCGAGTATCCGCCCGAGGCGCAGAGCAGGAGCAAGGTGGGCGGCTACTACGATCTGAACTACGAGGCGATCGTGGCGCTGCGTCCGGATCTGGTGGTGTGCCTGCCCGAGCACGCCGAGTACGTCCGTGACCTGGGTCGGCTCGGTCTGTTGCACCTGACGGTGGACCATCGTCAGGCAGCGACGATTCTCGAATCCCTGAAGACGATAGGTCGCACCTGCGGTGCATCCGAGCGGGCCGAGGCCCTGGTGCGCGAGCTTCGCCGGCGAATCGAGACGGTGCAGCGCCGCGCCATCGACGAGCGGCGCCCGCGCGTGCTGGTGTGCGTGGGGCGCAATCTCGGGTCGCCCACGATCGATGAGGTGTACATCGCGGGGCGCCGGAGCTTCTACGACGGCCTCATCACGCTGGCAGGCGGCGTGAACGTCTATGACGGCCCGCTGGCCTTTCCGCGATTGACGGGCGAAGGTCTGCTTCGCTTGCAGCCGGAGATCATCATCGACACGGTCACCGACCCATCCGAAGACGATAGACCCGAGGCCGAGGTCCTTCAGCAGTGGAACAGCCTGGCCGACCTGCCGGCGGTGCAGCAGAAGCGAGTGTTCCTGTTCCAAGAGGATTTCGCGGTGATCCCGGGTCCGCGATTCGTCCAGATCCTGGAGAAGATGGCGGCGATCATTCATCCGGAGGGCGTCGCGCGATGATCGATTCTGCGCTGTTACTCGTGGTGCGTGACGTGTCGCTGGTGCGGCAGGGTCGCAGCGTATTGCGTGGTGTATCCTTGGACCTGGAACGCGGGCGACGGCTCGTTCTCGTTGGTCCCAACGGAGCGGGCAAGACGACTCTGCTGAAGTGTCTCAATCGCATTCTGGGCGGCTGGTCGGGCTCGATCACGCTGACGGGGCGCGACCTGAACGCCTATTCTCATCGGCAATTGGCACGCTGGATGGCGTACGTGCCCCAGGCGGGGGTGCAGACGGCGCCATTTTCGGTCGAGGTCTTCGTCGCGATGGGACGCTATCCGTATCAGGGTCCGCTGGCCAGGCTGACGGCGCAGGACCGCCAGGCGGTGGATGCCGCCCTGGAACTGACCGACACCGTCTTCCTGCGAGACCGTGCGATGCACGCGCTCAGCGGGGGCGAGCGACAGCGCGTCCTGCTGGCGGCAGCGCTGGCCCAGGAGGCGCAGATTCTGCTGCTCGATGAGCCGACCGTGTTTCTCGACCCTCGACACGAGGCGGCGTTTTGCGCCGTGTTGTCGCGCGTCCATCAGGAGCGGAATCTGACGATGATCACGGTGACCCACGACCTGAACCGCGCGGTGCTGATGCATGATCGCCTCGTGGCGCTCAAGCAGGGGGAGGTAGTCTTCTCGGGAACGCCGGAATCGTTCATGACGGGCGCTCATCTGGAAGGGGTCTACGAGAACTCCTTCCTTTTGACGCGGCATCCGACGACGGGCCATCCGATGGTGCTGCCGGAAGGACCGGCGTGAGCCGCTGGGCGGCTCGATTGAATATTGATGAGTGATGATTGACTGTTAATTACCGGAGTCCTGCAAAAATGGACGTTAGGCCTATATTCTTCAAGGAAATCGGTTTCGCGATTTCCTTGAAGGAGGGTGTAAGTCACCTGTAACCAAGTCGTCAGGGTTTGGGAAGGAAGAGCCAGGAACGAGGCTCTTCCTTCCCAAAGTAGGCCTAATATCCATTTTTGCAGGACTCCACTTGATGATTGAGAACGGTGCGGACGCGTATCACAGCAGCGATTATGGACCATATGTCATCTACAATCGATTCAGGGCGGGGGCGAAGGTGTGCGGTGCACACCCTGCTCATCATGCTCGCCATTGCGAGTGTGCTGGTGCTGGTGGTGACGCCGTTCGTGGGGATGGAGACGATCACGCCGGCGGCGCTGCGGTCGGCGGATCCATCCAGCATGGAGGCGACGATCTTCTGGCGCCTGCGCGTTCC
>CAZTGH010000082.1:0-13041 GCA_964612985.1 uncultured Pirellulales bacterium | reverse complement strand
CCGCGCACGCTCACCGCGTTTCTGGTCGGCTCGGCGTTGTCTCTGAGCGGTCTGGCGTTTCAGGCGATGTTCTGCAATCCACTGGCGACGCCGTTCACGCTGGGCATCGCAGGCGGGGCGGCGGTCGGTGCGGCGATCTACATCCGCCTGGGCCTGGCCTTCGCCATCCTGGGCATCTCGGGGCAGACGGTCAGCGCCTCGGGCGGCGCGGTGCTGGCCATTCTGCTCGTTTACGGCCTGTCGCGCACGCGACGCGATTTCTCGATGGCCGCGATCCTGCTGGCGGGGGTGGCGATCAGCTTCTTCTGCTCCAGCCTCATCCTGTTCATTCAGTACATCAGCGGATTCGCCCAGTTGTTTCAGATCACCCGCTGGCTGATGGGCGAACTGGCGGTGACGGGGTTTGCTCCCGTGCGCGAGCTGGCGCCGCTGGTGCTGGCCGGCAGTGCCGTGATTCTCTGTATGAGCAGGGAGCTGAACCTGCTGACGACGGGCGAGGAACTGGCGGTCAGTCGCGGCCTGAACCTGCCCGTGGTCAAACGCATCCTGTTCTTCACGACCTCGCTGATGGTGGGCGGCGTGGTCGCCCGGTGCGGACCGATCGGCTTCGTGGGGATGATGGCACCGCACATCTGCCGCCTGCTGGTCGGCGCCAACCACCGCGTGCTCATTCCCGCGACCTTCCTGTTCGGAGGCTGCTTCCTGACCCTCTGCGATACGTTGGCCCGCGTGCTGATCGCCCCGGCGGAGATGCCCGTCGGCGTCCTCACCGCCCTGCTCGGAGGCCCCTTCTTCATCTGGCTCCTCCTCGGCAACCGCTCCGCCACCTCCTTCTGGACCCAGCGCACGTGAGGACCACGAGAAGGCTCCGTTTCTCCGGAATCCGCAATATCCCTGACACATTTCCTCGCTGGTGGTTTCGACGGTAGTAAGGCGTACCATCGTCACAGGCGAAGATTGGAGCTGTCGATATGCTGGGCCGATCGCGCGTCCATCCTGCGCGCTCCTAAGAACATAGGTTCCACGGGCAACGATGGAGATGGCGATTTTTGAGCGCTGCACGGGATGTGGTCATGTTATTTCCCACAATGGCGCCCCCGCCGCTGGTCAACTCAGAAGATCGTTTGTCTGAATCCCTGAGCGGCACGCGCTGCAACGAATCCCCTTGCTGTCTCTGCCCGCGAGCCGGCACCCTTGGTTCAGTATTTCTGGAGCAGGGCGAGGAGTTTGCGGTCGAGTTTGTGGCCGTGCCAGTCTTCGTAGGCGATGTCTTCGCGGCCGGAATCGAGGATACCGAACGAGCCCCTGAAGTTCCAGAGGGCGAAACCGATCCCGTTGCTGGTGAGGATATCGAGCACGTCGCCAAACCAGGCGAGAAAGACGTCGTGCGGCGTCTTGATCCAGCAGCCGCACTCGCCACAGTGGACCCCCACGCCCTTCTTCGCGAGTTCAATCCACGGCTGGTAGTATTTCTCCAGCCGGGCGCGGTCCCAATATTGACCGCCCATCGTGCCGGGCCAGGTAGGCGCCGGCAGATTCTCCACGTTGGCGAAGGCCCACGGCGCCTTGTAGTGCGAGATATATCCGGGGGCATACCCCCGGCAACTCTGCGCGATGTTCAGATCGATGATCTCCGGGATCACGTCGTTGCCCACGTTGTTGCCGTCGGCGATCACCAGGTGGTTCGGGTTAGCCTCGCGGATCGCGTTGGCCGCCGCCTGGGCCACACGGCGATACACCTCACCCGGCACCGCACTGCGCTTGGAGTGCTGGTCGTTCATGTCCTCGCGCATGCTCGGCTCGTTGACCAGATCGAAGCTGATCTTCGACGGCGGGATGTCCTTGTACCTCTTCGCCCACATCCCCCACTGGAAGCAGAAGGCGTCGAGGGCCTCCTGGTCCTTCCAGAGGTTGAAGGGCTCATGGAAGCCGGCGTTGACACAATACCCCGGCGCGCGGTGCATGTTCAGGCTGACATGGAGCCCGTACTTGTGAGCCATCTCCACGAGGTCATCGATGTACTCAAGGGCGCTTTCCTTGATTTTGTACATATCGTCGGGCGTGATCCGTTTCGACCAGTCGAAGTCGATCCAATGCGGATACGCCATCGGCAGGCGAACGAAATCGAAGCCCCAGTCGCGCATCCAGCGCAAATCGTCCTCAGTGGTCCGGCTGGAACTGTCGGGCCCCAGCGGGCGCGGGGAGAAGTAGTCCAGAAGATTGAAGCCCTTCCAGCGAGGGATCGTCGTCTGTGCGGGCTTGCGATGGTCGGAAGCGGTCGCCACATGCCCCGCCGCGGCCAGCGCGGCCCCTGCGCCTACCACCTTCAAGAATCCACGACGATCGATCTGCTGTCTGTCCATGTGCCAACCTCCAACATGAGCGGGTGTAGGGAAATGCCCTCTTGACATCGTCCGATGTCAACTAAGGTAGCGATCCTCCGCGTATCGGTCAAGCCGATGCCTCATCTGTCCGACAGAGGATTGGCAACCTGGCGCAAAGACGGTTATCATGGCGGCAGACGCCCGGCCGACAGGATGAGGAAGGATGTATGGTGAAGGCGAAGAAGTCCGAAAAAGGATCGAAGACGACGGAAGTTGCCGATGTCCGTGCCCCGGTACGTTTCGTCGAGCCGCAGGAGAAGGACCGCCGGGGGATCAAGAAGAAGGTCTACCAGAACGAGCTGGCCAGACTTCAGGTCGAGTTGGTCAAGCTCCAGGAGTGGATCCGGCACGAGGGACTCAAGGTCGTCGTCCTGTTCGAGGGGCGCGATGCCGCCGGAAAGGGAGGCGTCATCAAACGCATCACGCAGCGCCTGAATCCGCGTATCTGTCGCGTGGTGGCGTTGGGAACGCCCACCGAGCGGGAGAAATCGCAGTGGTATTTCCAGCGATACGTCGACCATCTGCCCGCGGCCGGTGAGATGGTCCTGTTCGACCGCAGTTGGTACAACCGCGCCGGCGTCGAACGCGTGATGGGCTTCTGCACGGAAGACGAATACCGCGAATTCCTGCGCTCGTGCCCCGAATTCGAGCGCATGCTGATCCGTTCGGGCCTTCTCCTGATCAAGTACTGGTTTTCCGTTTCGGACGAGGAGCAGGAGCGGAGATTCGAGGCGCGGATCGACGATCCCGTCAAACGATGGAAACTCAGCCCGATGGATATGGAATCGCGTGCCCGCTGGGTCGAGTATTCCAAGGCCAAGGACGAGATGTTCAAGTACACCGATATCAAGCAGGCGCCGTGGTACGTGGTACCGGCCGATAACAAGCGGCGCGCCCGACTCAACTGCATCCACCATCTGCTGAGTATGATTTCGTATGAGGACCTGACGCCCGAGCCGATCGAGCTTCCGCCCCGGCAGAAGGAGAAGGGCTACGTCCGCCCGCCGATGACCGACCAGACCTTCGTTCCCGAGGTCTACTGATGCCGAAATCGACTATGGCAGCACATTGGTGTTGTTTCGCAGGCATGATCCTGACCGTCGTCGGCATCGCCGGCGCCGCCGACCGTCCGCAGGGACTGGCGCGCAAGTACGCAGGCGACGCAGGAATTGGCGAAGACCCGAACGTCGTTTTCGCAGAGAATTTCGAGGCGGGATCGCTCGATGCAGTGACGGCGCGGTGGGAAAGCGTGCAGAACGCGCCGATTATGTCCCTGTCCGACGACGTCCCTGAAGCGAGCGGCGGACAGCGTTCGCTGCGGATCTCGCACGTGGGCGGTCAGAGCACCGGCGCCCATCTCTACCGCCGGCTCCTGCCGGGCTACGAGCAGCTTTTCGTTCGTTTCTACGTCAAGTTCGATCCGGATTGCGCCCCGATTCACCATTTCGTGCACCTGGGTGGATACCACCCGACGACGTCTTGGCCGCAGGGCGGAGCGGGAACGCGCCCCAGCGGTGACGAGCGCTTCAGCACGGGGATCGAGCCTTTCGGCACGCACTGGCGTTGGGACTTCTATTCCTACTGGATGCTGATGCGCTCGGCGCCCGACGGCAGGTTCTGGGGCAATGACTTCGTCAACGATCCGGCGCTCGCCGTCGAACGGGGTCGGTGGATCTGCGTCGAGTTGATGATGAAGATGAACGACCCGCTAGGCGAGAGCAACGGCGAGCAGGCCCTGTGGATCGATGGAAAGCCCTGGTACACCGACGGGCAACTCGTCAGCCATCTGGGCGAGGGATTCCCACGAGGCAAATGGGTGTGGGACAGTTTCCTTCCCGATCCGAACGGAGCGCCCTTCGAGGGGTTCCGCTGGCGGCGCACGGAGGAACTGAACCTCAACTACCTGTGGCTGCTTTGTTACATCACCAAGGCGCCGATCGGCCACGTCAGCAAGGTCGGGTTCGACGATCTGGTCGTAGCGACAGAATACATTGGACCGATAACTCCTTCCCGGTCCCGCTGAAGCCCACTTCGTAAATGGGGTGTCCGTCCGGATCCGCGTTAAGTCCGCCTTGCAACCGGCCGATAGCCTCCCATGAGAGCCAATATGTATAGATTCTTTCGGGAGTGGCCAAATGAACGATATAAGAGATCTCTTCAGGATTCTGTTGGTGGCGATGATTCTGCCCTGCGCATTCGCACGGGCCAATGAAGTCTCCTGGATGGCGGGAACCTCGGCGCCGCAGGAGTGGGCCGTCGAGCCGGTCAAGGCCACGGATACGGAGGTGATCGCGTTTTCGGGACCGGTGCGCACGTTCCTGAACTTCTGCGTGGCCGAGCAGTCCCTTGGCGGTCAGCCCACGCTGGTGATCGATGCCCCGAAGCGAACCGTGCAACTGACGTTCGTGCCCCCGGCGCGTGAGGACTGCGCGGACTTTCTCGACCCGGTCAGCGGGCTCGAAGGTTTCTTCGGTCCATTGGAGGCGGGCTCGTGGGAATTCTTCTGCAACCAGAAGGACGTCACTTTCTCGCTGTCGTTCGACGTTACCAGAACGGGTGAGGCTCCCGAACAGGACGCCTACTACGTGGACGTCAATGCCCGCGGCAACGACGACGGAACGAGTTGGGCCGATGCGTTTGTTCATCTGCAGACGGCGCTGCGCGCCGCCACCGAGGCCGGGGGTGGCGAGATTCGCGTGGCCAAAGGCATCTACCGGCCCGATCAAAGTGGCGGCTACGCACACTGGAACCCCTATGTGGCTTTCCACCTGACCCAGGGCATCGTGCTCAAAGGCGGATATGCCGGATCGAGCGGCCCCAATCCCAACGATCGTGACGTCGTGGCCTATGAGACCATTCTCAGCGGTGATCTCGGTCTGGACGATCAGCCGCTGACTCGCCCCAGCGAAATGGCCGACGATCACACCCGCGCCGACAACTGCTTTCACGTGGTCGTTACCAGCGGGACCGACTCCACGACCGTTCTGGACGGCCTGACCATCACCGGAGGACACGCGTTCACCAAGGAGTCCCCGTATTACGAGACACGCGTGGCGGAAATCTGCGAGTACGGCGGCGGCATCTATAACGACCAGGGCAGCCCGATTATCCGCAACTGCATCATCACTGGCAACGGCGCCGCCTCGTTCGGCGGCGGCATCTACAATCGCGGCCTGTCCAGCCCGACCCTGATCGACTGCACGATCAGTGACAACTGGTCCCAGTGGTGGGGCGGCGGCGTACTCAATGACTCCAGCAGCAATATCACCTTGACGCGTTGTGCCGTGACCGGCAACGCTGCGATGTTCCGTGGCGGCGGGATCGCAACCCGCAACAATGCCGTCGTGACGATCTCCAACGGCATCATCACCGGCAATTCCGTCTTTGATGCGAAGTACGGTCAGGGCGGAGGGTTCTATTGCCTCGGCGGCACCGCCGTGCTGAACTACTGCACGATGGCCGGAAACCGGGGCATCCTCGGGGCGGCGGTCTTCTGTGACTCGCTGGGCCAGTCCGCTTTCAGCAGCGTGCAGATGCGCAACTCGATTGTCTGGGACCACGAGGTGCCCTTCTGGTGTGCCGACCAATCCGTGCTCGAGGTGACCTATAGCGATATCGAAGGCCGATGGGCGGGCGTGGGCAATATCGCCGCCGATCCGTGCTTTGTCGAGGCGGGGTATTGGTTCGAGCGGGACACTGCGGATGACCGTACCGACGACGTCTGGTACGACGGCGATTATCGCCTGAAGTGGAACTCGCCGTGCATCGATGCCGGCGATCCCCATGAGGCCCCCGATGCCGGAGAGGTGGATTTCTACGGCAATCCGCGTCTGGCCGGTGCGGTCGTCGACATGGGCGCCTGTGAACTGCGCAACGAACTGCCCGTGGCGATCGCCGGGCCGGATGTGGCGGGGTTCACCCTCGATGGCCGCAGTGGCACGGTCACGCTCGACGGCAGTGCCTCCTATGATCCCGAGGGAATGCCGCTGACGTATCGCTGGTATCGCGACGGCAAACCGATCTCGCGCGAAGCGACGTTCGAGATCGAACTGCCGGTCGGTGAAACGGCCCTGACGCTCATCGTCAACGACGGCGCCAACGATTCCGAGCCGGATACGGTGATCGGCCGCATCTATGAAGTGATCGATACGTGGGTTTCTGCTCCGGAAACGATCTCGCGCTCGAGCGGACGGGAAACGTTCGTAGCGCTGATCCGCCTGCCCAATAAGAGACCGCAACGAGATTTCGACAATACCGAGCCTTTGCTGCTCTTCCCCGGCGGGGTTCCCGCGATTCGCCATACGCTCTTCACCTGGCTCAGCGGACACTCGTTTGTCTTCGGCACGTTCCGCACGAGCGAGTTTCTGGCGGCCGTGCCCGAGAACGGCCCTGTGGAAGTGCGCCTCGTGGGCCGACTCAAGGATGGACACTATTTCAGCGGCACCCAGATGACCACGGTCAAGTAGGTCCGCAGCGTTTCGCTCCGAGATCGAATTCCGCCACGACGGGAGTATGGTCACTGGGCCGGACGGCCCCGCGAGGGCCCTTGTCGATCGTGCATCGAAGGCATTTCTCGGCCAGCGGTCGGGTGCCCATGATGTGATCGAGCCGCCAGCCAAGGTTACGCTGGAAGGCGTTGCTCGCCCGATAGTCCCAGAAACTGTACTGCCCCGCGTCGGAACACCGCAGGCGGAACAGATCGGTGAAGCCCCAGGCCATGATAGCTTCCAGGGCCTTCTGGACCTCCGGATTGAAACAGACATGGCCCAGCAGCGCTTCGGGATCGTAGACGTCGATCGCCTGCGGGGCCACGTTCAGATCGCCCACCCAGAGCACCGGATCGCTGGGCTGAAAATGGCTGCGGAAGTACGCTGCCAACCGGGAAAACCATTCGAGCTTATAGCGGTACCTGTCCGAATTCGGCAGGTAACCCTGCGGGACGTAGGTGTTGACGATCGTCAGCCCGTGGACCGACGCCTTCAACAGCCGCGACGCATCCCTGGGCTCGTCCTCCAGCCCGAATTCCACCTCCTCGATCGGATGCAGCGAGAACAGCGCGACGCCGTTGTAGCTCTTCTGTCCCTTGAAGACGCTGCGGTACCCGATCTCGTCGAAGGCCTCGGCCGGAAAGCTGGGGTCCTGGACCTTCGTCTCCTGCACCGCCAGCACATCGGGCGCGGCGGCCCGCAGCCAATCCAGGACGATCGGCAGGCGGGCCCGTATCGAGTTGACGTTGAACGTGGCGACTTTCATTCGTTCCTTTTCCACCGGCCGGCTGAACGCCGATGGCGCGGACGCCGCAGCGCCGGCCGAACGAATCTCGGCGCCGGGACGACATCAGGCTATTCGGCAGCGGTCTATGAGGGCTGGACGCGCACCTTGCAGTGCGTCACCGGCCGTTATGAACGGGCGTGCGGGTCCGCTTCAGCCGCGTCCGGAATATCCATCGAATCGGGATCGATGTCCTCGAACGCCGTCGCTTCCGACAGGTCCGCCCCCCGGGTATCCTGGATCTTATCGACGCCCGCGTAGCTCTCGATGATCGTCAGCAGAGCCAGCATGAAGCTCACGGTGCTCTCGGCCCCCTGATTGCCGTTGACGCCGCCGGCCATCAGCCCGTCGTGACAACCTCGGGTGCGAAAATCGTATAGCGGCACGCGCAGTTCGTTGGTGCCGAGGAGCCAGTCAAACGCCTTTCGCTGGAGGGCCAGATAACGCGGGTCCTTCGTCGCGTCATAGGCGGCCCGAAGCATCATCACGGTGCCGGCCGCCTCGATCGGCTGCTGGTCGAACACCGCACGGGCCTTGCGCCGTTCGTACCACCCGTGACAGCCGACGAAGCTGAAATGATCGCCGTCGAAAGTGTTGTCCAATAGGAACTCGGCGGTCTTGATCGCCATCTGGGTGTAGACCTCCTCTTCCAGGCTGAGTCCAGCCACGAACAGCGCGTGCGGCAGCACGGCGTTGTCGTACGTCAGGATGTCCTCGAACCACTCCCAGTCGGCGTGGCGGTTCTCTTCGTACTGTCGGACCAGCGCGTCGGCCGCCAGTTCCATCTCGCGCTTGATGTCGCTGGCCCCGGGGAACTGGTGAAGATAGTCGCACATCCCCAGCATGGCGTAGGCCATGCCTCTCGGATATTGCTTCTGCACCCCGCCGACCGAATGATCGAAGCAGTCCTTTGCCAGCGACAGGTACGTGGGGCTCGGCGGATGGGCCATGACCGTTCCCAGCGCCCAGAGCGTGCGCCCGAAGGCGTCGTGCGCCGGTTCGTCTTTGCACCAGTGGCGATCGAACCCCATGAAGTTGCGGACCGATCCATCCGGATTCTGGGCGTACATCAAAAACGAGAGGTACACGTCCAGAAGGCGAAGGGCTTTGGGATCGGGATACTGCGCGTAATACTTGGCCATGGCGATGGCGGCTCGCGCATTGTCATCGGTACAGTAACCGAAATCGCGGTTGGGCACCGCGAACTTGGCGTGCTGGAAAAGTCCGGTATCGTCGGTGAGCCGGATCAGGTGATCCAGCGAGGGCTCCGGCACTTCGATGCTGGAGACGGTCTCGGCCGGTGTCAGTATAGCCCGCGCGGCAACGTGAAGCGGCGCCTCGACCTCGCTGAAGAGCTTCCAGTAGGCCTGCCCCACCTTGGGCCAGGTTCTCGAACGACCGTAATCGTAGGCTCGGCCCCGTAACTCGTAGAACAGGCTGTCGTCCTGCATCAGCTCGACGATCGTCTCGGCGAGTTGCTGCGAATCGCCGAACGGAACGAGCCGCCCGCGATTCTCGGCCAGCAGTTCCATCGCCGCCCAGTAGGGGGTCGAGACGACCGCTTTGCCCGTACCGACGGCGAAGGCCAGCGTCCCGCTGGTCAACTGCTCCCGGCTCAAATACGGCGTCACATACACGTCCGCGGCGCACAGGAAATTGTGCAGCTCCTCGTCGCCGACGAAGCGGTTGTGGAAGATCACATGGTTCTGTAATTGCAGGTCCTTGACCATCTGCTGAAGGCTGAACCGGTACGATTCGCCTTCACGTTCCTGGACCAGCGGGTGCGTCATGCCTAGCACGATGTACATCACATCGGGATGGGCCTCGATGATGCGGGGCATGGCCTGGAGCATGACCTCGATGCCCTTGTTCTTGCTGATCAGACCGAAGGTCAGGATGGTCCGCCGGCCCTCCAGGCCGAATTTGTGTTTGTAGTAGTTGCTGTCGACGAACGGCAGATCGGGAATGCCATGGGGGATCAGCACGATCTTGTCCGGGCCGACCCCGTAGACGTCCCCGAGCATATCCACGCCGCGCTCGTTCATCGTGATCAGCACGTCGGAACACTCGCATAAATCGAGCATGGCGTCGCGATACTCCCGCGCCGGAGATTCCAGGACGGTGTGCAGCGTAGTGACAATCGGGGCCTTGAGCCGCTTGAGCAGAAGGCTCAGGTACGATCCTCCCGGGCCCCCGAAGAGGCCGAACTCGTGTTGGACGCTGACCAGGTCCACGTGGCTGAAATTGATGTAGTCGGCCGCACAGAGGTAATCGCGCCGCACGTGCTGGCGGATCTCGAATTTCACCGGATCGTCATACTTGACCGTCGGATCCGAGCGCAGCGTCACCACCAGCGGCTCGAACTGCCCGCCGGAACTGGCCGCAGTGCTCTCAATCAGGTCGGAGGTGAACGTTGCGATGCCGCATTTGCGTGGGGGAAAGCTCGATACGAAGACGACTTTTTTCTTTGCGTCTCTGGCCATCCATATCCGTCCGACTCAACCCGCGGAAAAATGGTTCACCCAGACATCGTAGTGGTCGTGGCGATGCCTGTCAAGATGTCTTGTCCTACGTCAAGGATTCTGCCATGGTTCGAAACCCTGCATACAGGGGTTCCGGATTTCCCGGGCACCGTATATGGTATGCGAGGGGGCTTCCTTTGCTGACGCGGAACCACGCCGGCCCAGGTGGCGGCGAATTGCCGCCGAATCCAGGTCCATTGAACCGATACGGAGAAAACCCTGTAGAAGACTGTGAAAGAGGGATCTCGCCCGCCCTTTTTTCCTACGTGAGGGATTGACATATGCACGCAGCTAGATTACAAAGCCAATGGGAATAGTAGGAGATTTGTGATATGAAACTTTCAACACGAACGCGATATGGCATTCGGGCGGTGATCGAATTGGCCCGGCATGAAGGCAAGCGTCCGCTGCAATTGAAAATGATTGCCGAACGGCAGGGAATTTCGGTCAAGTACCTCGAACAGTTGATGAGCCTGCTGCGCTCTTCCGGTTTCGTCCGGAGCATTCGCGGCTCCAAAGGCGGCTATGTCCTGGCCCGGGCGCCGGAACAGATCCGGCTCAGCGAGGTCTTTCGATGTCTGGAAGGGCCCGTAACGACCGCCGAGTGTACCGAAGACGAGGATTACTGCGAACGTTCCGCCGACTGTGCCGCACGGGAGGTGTGGATGCAGGTCGAGGAGGCGATTCACCGCGTCCTCGACTCGATCACCCTGGCCGACCTGGTGCGCAAGTCGCAACCGCAAGAGCCTACCCCCAATTACAGTATCTGACGACAAGGAGACCGCCATGAGTGCTGTTTTCGAAGATATTGCCTCCGCCGTGGGGTATACGCCCTTGGTTCGGATCAACCGCATCGACACCGGCCAGGCCGCGGTTCTGGTCAAGCTGGAGTCGAAGAATCCCTGTGGCAGCGTGAAGGACCGCATTGCCAAGTACATGGTGGAGGTGGCCGAGGAGCAGGGCCGGATCGGGCCTGATACGATGATTGTCGAGCCAACCAGCGGAAATACCGGGATCGGGCTCGCCTTTATCTGCGCCGCCAAAGGCATTTCGCTGACCTTGACCATGCCGGAATCGATGAGCATCGAGCGGAGAAAGCTCCTGCAACTGCTCGGCGCCCGAATCATCCTGACCCCCGCCCAGAAGGGCATGGGCGGTGCGATCGAGAAGGCCGAGCAGCTCGTCGCCGAGAATCCTAACGCCCTGATGCTCCAGCAGTTCAAGAACCCCGCCAATCCCCAGGCCCATCGGGAGACCACCGCCAAGGAGATTTGGGTCGATACCGACGGTCATGTGGATATACTGGTGGCGGGCGTCGGTACCGGCGGTACCCTGACCGGCTGTGGCGAGGTTCTCAAGGACAAAAACCCCGATCTGAAGGTCGTGGCCGTCGAGCCCGAGGCCTCGCCCGTCCTTTCGGGTGGCCAGCCCGGGCCCCACAAGATCCAGGGCATCGGCGCCGGTTTCGTCCCCGACGTCCTGAAGGTGGACCTGATCGATGAGATCGTGACCGTCTCGAACGACGAGGCGATAGCGATGGCCCGTCAGTTGGCCACCAAGGAAGGCATCCTTTCGGGCATCAGTGGCGGCGCCAATGTCTGGGCGGCTGCGAAGCTGGCCCGGCGCCCCGAGAACGAAGGCAAGACGATCGTCACGTTTATCTGTGACACCGGAGAGCGGTATGTCTCGACCCAGCTATACGAAGGATTGCCGGATCCGGAGACGGCCTGACGGAAACGCGACAGTGAACGGCACGATGGTGGGCACGGATTGGACAAACATCCAGTTGGACGAACTCGTCGGGCGGATTGTCGAGACCTACAAGGGCGACTCGGGAATCAACTTCATCGACGTGGCGAATCTGCCCGTGCGCGGACAGATCCTGGGCATCCTCGAGTGGCTGTTCGAAGTGCTCTTTCCCGGACACACCGGCAACAAGGCGGTGACCCAGTCCAACGTTCGCTACGTGGTCGGCGATCTCCTCAGCCAGGTCTACGTCGAACTGGCCGATCAGGCGAAACGCGCCTACCAGTACCGCTGTCGCATCCAGAACTGCGACGACTGCGAATGCGAGAAGAAGGGCCGTGAGGTGGCCCTGGAGCTGCTGGACCAGTTGCCCCGGATTCGAGAGTCGCTCAAGGGCGACGTACGCGCCGCCTTCGACGGCGACCCGGCGGCGAAATCGTACGAGGAAATCGTGATCAGCTATCCGTGCATCACCGCCATCGCCGTCCATCGGATTGCCCACGAGCTTTTCGTTCGCGAGCTTCCGCTGATCCCGCGCATCATGAGCGAGTGCGCTCACGCCAGGACGGGGATCGACATCCATCCCGGCGCCCGAATCGGGGAGAACTTTTTCATCGACCACGGCACGGGCGTCGTCATCGGCGAGACCACCATCATCGGCAACAACGTGAAAATCTATCAGGGCGCCACGCTCGGCGCCTTGAGTTTCCGACGGGATGAACGAGGTCGGATCATCAAGGGCGGCAAGCGCCACCCGACGATTGAGGACGACGTGACCATTTACGCCGAGGCGACCATTCTCGGCGACGTCACCATTGGCAAAGGCGCCGTCATCGGCGGCAATACGTGGATCAAGGAGTCGGTCGCTCCCGGCGTTACCGTCTGGAGCTCGACCCCTGAACTGATTTATCGCAAGATCAAGACAACCCGACCGAGGACCAGTCAGACGTGAGCAGGGCTACGCAGCACAGAGTGGACGAGAAACTGCTGGAGAGAATCCGGCAATGGAAGGAGCGTCGCCGGGCGGTGATTCTGGCGCACAATTATCAGCCCGACGAGATCCAGGACCTGGCGGATTTCAGCGGCGACTCGCTGGGCTTGAGCGTCCAGGCGTCGCA
>CAZTGH010000081.1:0-16820 GCA_964612985.1 uncultured Pirellulales bacterium | reverse complement strand
CAATCTTCTTCGCATCGCCCCAGAGCAACTCGAGGTCGTAGTACTCGCGGTACTCGCGATCGAACAGATGGACCACGACGCTGACGAAGTCCAGCAGAATCCAGCGGCCCTGGTCGTACCCGGCACGGCCGAAGCGGGGAAAGCCCATCTCGCGTCCCGCCTCGGAGACCTCATCGGCCACCGTCCGCATCTGCCGCTCGCTGGTGCCCGTGGCGATCACGAAGTAGTCCGTCGCCGGCGAGGTGCCCCGCAGGTCCAGCACCGCGATATCCGTGCAATGCCGACCCTCGGCCAGCCTGGCGGCCGCCAGCGCGAACTCTCTGGCGTTGTCTTTCGGTTGCTTTGCCAATCCTCGACTCCCGTAACAAAACAAAAAGGGTGGCCAAACTCGGCCACCCTTTGAGCTTACTTCGAACCACTCACCACGTCAACCACATGGCCGTATTCTTGCCTTTGTGGCTGGTGGCGAGGGCCGGGCGGTTACTGACTGCCCAGCCGGAGCCATTCGCTGATGGCGGGCGAGAACTTGACGATCACGCCGGAGAAGACCACGCTGACCATGCTCATCAGCTTGATCAGGATGTTCAGGCTCGGCCCCGACGTATCCTTGAACGGATCGCCGACCGTGTCGCCGACCACCGCGGCGCCGTGCACCGGGTTCTTGGTGCCGTCGGGCAGCTTCTTGCCGCCGTGGGCGCCTTTCTCGATGTACTTCTTGGCGTTGTCCCAGGCGCCGCCGGCGTTATTGAGCGTGATGGCCAGGACGAAACCGGCGGTCAGTCCGCCCGCCAGCAGGCCCAGCACACCCGATACGCCGAGCAGCAAACCGGTCACGACCGGCGCAATGATTGCCAGCAGGGACGGCAGCAGCATCTCCCTCTGCGCGCCCTTGGTGGAGATCGCCACGCAGCGGGCATAGTCGGGTTTTCCCGTGCCTTCCATAATCCCGGCGATCTCCTTGAACTGCCGGCGGACCTCGCCGACCATCGCGCCAGCGGCACGTCCGACCGCCTTCATGGTCATTGCGCTGAAGACGAAGGCCATCATCGCGCCGATGAACATGCCGCCGATCAGCTTGGGGTTCATGATTGTCAGGTTGTACGCCTCGACAAAATCCTCCACCGAGGCCGCTTTGACAGCCACGAGTCTGAGTTCATCGTTTTGGAGGGCCGCAAAGGCGGCTTTGACCTCGTCGGTGATCGCTGCGCCTTGGCAGAAGACGGTGTTGCCCACCTGGTACAATTCGTTCTGCGCCTCGCCGGCCAGTCGACTGATCCAGATACGGACCTCTTCGAGATAGGCGGCCAGAAGGGCCATAGCGGTCAGCGCCGCCGAGCCGATGGCGAAACCCTTGCCGGTGGCGGCGGTGGTGTTGCCGAGCGAATCCAGGGCGTCGGTTCGTTTGCGGACCTCCGGTCCGAGGCCGGCCATTTCGGCGTTGCCCCCGGCGTTATCGGCGATCGGACCATAGGCGTCGGTCGCCAGCGTGATACCCAGTGTCGCGAGCATGCCGACGGCGGCGAAGCCGATGCCGTACAGACCCATCGCGACGTTCGAGAAGCCGCCGGCGAAGCCGAAGGCACACAGAATGCCGATGACGATGGTGACCACCGGCAGACCGGCCGAATACATGCCCGTGGCGAACCCGTCGATAATCGTGGTCGCCGGTCCCATGACCGCCTGTGCCGCGATGCCCCTGGTGGGTTTGTATTCGTCAGAGGTGTAGTACTCGGTGAACTGACCGATCAGCACGCCGGCCACCAGCCCGGAGACGACCGATCCGAAGATCCCCCAGGTGATCCAGTTGATCGCCGCCAGCCCGGCAACCGCCGCAACGATCAACACCGAACTGCCCAGCGTGCCGATCAAAAGTGCCCGCAACAGGTTCTTCTGGCTGGCATCTTCCTTGCATCGGACCATGAAGATCCCGGCGATCGACAGCAGAATGCCCAAGCCGGCCACGATCATTGGCGACAATACGGCATTCAGAGGCGTGATGCCTTCGGGAAGGCGACCCAGGGTCAAGGCCGCGCCGAGAGCCGAGGTGGCGAGAATCGAGCCGCAGTAGCTCTCGTACAGGTCCGCGCCCATGCCCGCGACGTCGCCCACGTTGTCACCGACGTTGTCGGCGATCGTGGCGGGGTTACGCGGATCGTCTTCCGGAATGCCCGCCTCGACCTTGCCGACCAGGTCGGCGCCCACGTCGGCCGCCTTGGTGTAGATGCCGCCACCGACGCGGGCGAACAACGCCTGCGTCGAAGCGCCCATGCCGAAGGTGATCATGGTCGTCGTGATCTCAATGAGTTTGTGGTCGGGATCCATTCCCGCCGGCACCAGTCGCAGACCGAACAGGGACATCCCGTTGGCCATGTTCGAGGCGGTATAGACGACCTTGTCCAGGATCAGGTACCACATGGTGATGTCGAACAGACCGAAGCCCACCACGACCAGCCCCATCACGGCGCCGGAGCGGAACGCCACTTGCAGGCCGCTGTTGAGGCTCTGGCTGGCCCCCTGGGCCGTTCGCGCCGAGGCGTTGGTGGCAGTCTTCATCCCGAGAAATCCGCACAGACCGCTGAAAAAACCGCCGGTCAGGAAGGCGATCGGCACGAACGGATTCTGCACGCCCTTATAGGCCAGAAAAGCGAAAATCGCCACCAGCACCACGAAGACGATGGTCACCACGCTGTATTGACGGAACAGATACGCATAGGCGCCTTCCCGTACGTGGCGGGCAATCTCGATCATCTTCTCGGTGCCTTCGGGGGCTTCCATCATCTTCCGATAAAAGTAGATGGCAAAGCCCAGGGCCAGCAGCGATCCGATCGGCGCGATCCACCAGATGGCGGGGGTTCCCGAGACCGCCTGCGCTTCTGTCCCCTCGGCAGCCATGGCGACGCTGCTCAGGGCCAGGATGGGTAGCGACAGCCCAAAGATGTTCTTGAGAGACTTCACGGTTACTGCTCCTTTCGCTTAACGGATTGTATGGATTCGCACGACGCACCTAAAATTCTTCGCAGTGTACAGAAATGCGGGGGCATTTCAACCCTTTTCCGGTCGGTCGCGACATAAATCGCGCGTGGCGGCTCGACGACGGGCGCAGGGTTGCCCCTTTTGCCGCCGGCAGGGGCGGTCCCAGACTCTGGCGGGATTACGTGTGGTAATCGGCGTTGATACTGACGTATCCGGCGCTGAGATCGCAGCCATAGCAGAAGTCGGATTTGGCGCCGGCGCCGAGATCGACGGTGATCGTGTGCTCGGTCTGGGAAACGATTTCGGAGGCCTCCCGAGGATCGAACTTGGCGGGGGCGCCGTTCTTGAAGACGTGGAGGTCGTCGAGGCGGCAGGAGAGCTTGGTCGGATCGAGTTTGACGCCGCAGGAACCGACGGCGCAGATAATCCGTCCCCAGTTGGGGTCGCCGCCGTGGACGGCGCACTTGACGAGCGGATAGTCCGCTACGGCGCGCGCCGCCTTGGCAGCGTCGGCTGCGGTCGCGGCGCCGTTGACGACGACCTTGAACATCCGTGTCGCCCCCTCGGCATCGAGTGCCATCTGGCGGACCAGATCGGTGCACAAGTCGGCCAGGGCGGCGGCGAATTTGCGGAACCGGGGGCAGCGGGTCGTGATGGGACGGTGGCCTGCGGCGCCGGAGGCGAGCAGGATCGCGGTGTCGTTGGTGCTCTGGTGCCCGTCGACGGTGAGTTTGTTGAGCGAGTTGCCGATGGCGCTCTTCAATGTGGTGGCGAGCATCGGCTTGGTAATGGCGGCGTCGGTTGTGATGAACAGCAGGGTCGTCGCCATGTTGGGTCCGATCATGCCGGCCCCCTTGACGGTGCCCGCGATGGTCACAGGCTGATCGGAGATCTCGATCCGGCGGATGGCGGATTTGGGTTTGGTGTCGGTGGTCATGATGGCCCGCGTGAAGGCCGCTCCCGCCTCCGCCGAGTCGGACAACTGCGCCGCAGCCTGGCCGATCCCCAAAACCGCCTTCTCGATCGGCATCTGCTCGCCGATAATGCCCGTCGAGGCGACGAGCACCTGCTCGGCACGGACCTTGAGGGCTTTGGCCGTCACGGTACACATCTTGCGCGCGTTGGCCAGGCCCCTGGCGCCGGTGCAGGCGTTGGCGTTGCCCGAATTGACCACGACCGCGTAAATCTTGTCACTGGCGCTGTGCTGCCGCGCGACCTGCACCGCTGCCGAGGTGATCTGGTTCGTGGTGAACATCGCCGCCGCTGTCGCGCCGGTCGGGCAGACCAGCAGCCCCAGATCCGCCTTGCCCGATACCTTCAACCCACACGCCAACCCCGCCGCCAGAAACCCCCGCGCCGCCGTAACACCGTCGTTGCTCATACTCGCGTCACCACCTGATTCAAGAAATTGGGGACTATTCCTATCCAAACCGGCCGCGCCGGTGAAATGCCACGTTCCTCACTCAGGATACAGCCTTGAGGCCGAGATGTTTGACCATTGGATCGAAATCCCTGTCGCTATAGAGCAGGGGCAGATCACGCTCGATACAAAAGGTGGCAATGATCACATCAATCGTCTTGCGGACGGTGATTCCGTTCTTTCGAAGCCTCCTGTAGTTCTGAGCGCTCCGGACCGCCATGTCTCTACCCAGCATGTCGCTACAGACAAGAGTGTCAAACAGGCGCCTCGCCCTGTGAAAATCGCTGTCCTTCCGGAAACCCTGGAGCACCTCCGCGAGAATGACGTCGCCGATCACTACAAGCTCTTCAGCCAGACGCGCATGCAGGGCTTCGGTTGGCTCAGCGATCACGCCGTTGAAGTAGTCAATCCATACGGAAGAATCCGCGACAATCATCGGTCCGTTCTCATTTCATCGAGATCGCCTGTCCACCGCAGCTTGCCCCGGAATTGGCGAATCCTCTTCTGGCGGTTGAGTTGAATCAGCAGCTTCAGGCCTTCTTCCAGGGCCCTCTTCTTCGTCTTGTATCCGGAGACCTTCAAAGCGGTCTGCATCAAATCATCATCGAGTACCACGTTCGTTCTCATGATCCCATTCTCCATCGATGTGTATTTCTGATCCGATTATACACACTTGATTGGAGAGAGAGCAAGTCGTTCAGCGGAAGTTCTTCTGGTCGTCCCGTTGCAGCCTCTCCAAGAACTTAGAGTTCGCGGGTGTTCCTGGAGCGGGGGTCGTCGAGGGGGCCGGGGCCGTTGGTGAGGCGTCCGGCGAGGGCCAGGTCGCGGAAGTCCTTCATGGGGTCGTAGAATTCGCGCGACAGGTCCACAGTGCTGACGAGCATCCCCGGCTCGTTGTCGGGCAGTTGTCCGGCGATCGTTCCGTCCGGTTCGATGAAGCACGAGGGATAGGGGCTGTAATAGGCGCTGGAATTGGCCAGGCTCGCCCAGCAGAAGTTCGTCGCGGCGTGGCACTGCATCGTCTGGCGCATGATCTGGGTGTGTACGCTCGGGCCCTTCTGCCGGGCGTTGTAGAACGACTGGAAGATGCACTGGACGCCCAGCTTGTACAGCTCGCGATAGAGCTCGGGAAACCGCAGGTCGAAGCAGATCAGCAGGGTGCAGGTGATGCCGTTGAGGGTGAACGTGACGAACCGGTCGCCCGGTGTGTAATGATCCAGATCGCCCGGCGTGCCGAACCGCTTGTCGTACCGGTCAACGATCCGACCATTGGCGTCGATCAGGTACAGGCAGTTGTGAGGTTTGTTCGGCGCGGTCAAGGGGTGCGTGCTGCCCAGCACCACCCAGATCCCCAGCCGGCCCGCCAGGTCCATGATCTCCTGCGTTTTACGCTTGAGCAGGAGCCAGTCGTAATCATCCAGCGTCGGAAAATCGATGCCCGCGTAGCCGCTCAGCGCGCACTCGGAGAAATGCACGATCTCGGCGCCCGCCTGGCGGGCCTTCTCCATGAACGCTCGGATGTTGCCGGCGTTCTCTTCGACAGAATCGCCGACCGCAAACTGACACGTCGCAATCTTCAACTTGCCCCTGTGCATCTGCGTTCCCCGGCTTACTTGAGCCCCATGAGTTCATCGACGCCGAAGAGGATGTTCATGTTCTGGATCGCCTGGCCCGAGGCGCCCTTGACGAGGTTGTCGATGGCCGAGAACAGGGCGAGTTGTCCTTTGACCAGTACCGGAAAGACGTGGCAGTAGTTCGTGCCCGCCACGTCCTTGACAGCGGGGGCGGTCTTGCAGACGCGAACGAACGGCTCGTTCTTATAGAATTCGTTGTAGAGGGGCAGCAACTGCTCGTTCTTGAGGCCTTGGGCGGGGCGACCATAGACGCTGGAGAGGATGCCCCGATCGAAGGGGCCCACGTGCGGCTGGAACAGGATCTGCACCCGTGTGCCGGCCACGTCGCCTGCGATCTGCTCCATCTCGGGCATGTGCCGATGCACCCCGATCCCATACGGGAACAGGTTCTCGTTCATGTTCGGGAAGTGGAACTTGCTGGAGGGGTTCTTGCCCGCTCCGGAAGCGCCGGTGACCGAGCTGACGATGATCGAGTCGGTTTCGATCAGCCCATCCTTGAGCAGGGGGGCCATCGCCAGGATCGCGCCGGTGGGGAAGCATCCGGGGTTGGCGACGAGGTCGGTACCCTTGATCTTCTCGCGGAACAGCTCGGGCAACCCATAGACGGCCCTGGCCAGGTTGGCCTGGTCCGTGTGAGGCTGGTAGTACTTCTCGTAGACCGTCACGTCCTTGATGCGATAGTCGGCGCTGAAGTCGATCACCTTGACTCCTGCGTCGAGCAGCTTGGGAACGAACCCCATCGAGACCTTATGCGGCAGGCAGCACAGCGCCACGTCCGCGGATTTCGACAGCTTGTCGAGGTCCAGCGGCTCGATGGCCAGCCCGCACCGGCCCCGAAACTCCGGGAACACCTCTTCCACCGGCCCACACTCTTGGGGCAGGGCGGTCAGGTACGTCAGTTCGGCTTCGCTGTGTCGAAACAGGATGCGGATGGACTCGGCGCCGGTGTATCCGCTGGCGCCGATGATGGCGACTCGAATCATGTTTGTTCTCCCGTGGTCGGGCCTCTGGGCACGACCGTGAATCGATGGCTCTGAATTGACGAGCGGGCACGCCCGCCCTACAAAAAAACAGCCGCAAAGAGGTCTCTCTCGGCGGCTGTCGTAAGCGATGAATCGTAGGTGGTTTCTAACGCTTGGAGAACTGGAACCTCCGCCGTGCACCCGACTGGCCGGGCTTCTTCCTTTCGACCATTCGCGGATCACGGGTCAGGTGCCCGCCGTCGCGAAGGGCCTGGATGTAGTTCTCATCGTAGCTTCTCAACGCCCGGGCCACACCCAGCAGGGCCGCTCCGGCCTGCCCGGTGGTCCCGCCACCTTTGACGTTGACGAAAATATCGAACGCCCGCTCGGCGTGCACGCTCTTGAGCGGGGCCACGACCGCCTTGCGATCCTGCTCCCGTGCGAAGAAATCGTTCAATTCCTTCTTGTTGACGATGAGCTTGCCGCTGCCGGGCCGAATCCGAACGCGGGCCACCGCGGTCTTGCGTCGGCCGGTGCCCCACCAGTAGCCGTACTTCTCGTTGCTCTTATTGCCCGGGCCCACCGGCTTGGCGACCGGCTGCTTGGGTTCGGGTTTCACTTCGGGTTTGGCCTCGGCCTGGGCTTCGACGTTCACGTTTTCCGTTTGATTTTCGGTCATGTCAAGAATTCCGCTTAGGACAGTTCGATCCGCTCGGGTTGCTGGGCCTGGTGCTCGTGGTCGGGGCCACGGTACACTTTGAGCTTTTTGAGCATCTTGCGGCCCATCCGGTTCTTCGGCAGCATCCGCCTCACGGCCAGTTCGACCACGCGCTCGGGCTTCTTCTCCATCATCTCCGCGAAGCTGGCGTACTTGTGCCCGCCGGGATGGTGGGTGTACCAGTCGTACTCCTTCTGCTCGGCTTTCTTGCCCGTGACCCGCACCTTTTCGGCGTTGACGACCACGATGTAATCGCCCACGTCCACGTGAGGCGTGTACGTCGGCTTCGTCTTGCCCATCAGAATCGGCGCCAACCGGGCGGCCATCCGACCGAGAATCGCGTCCTCGGCGTCCACCAGCAGCCATTTCTGCTCGACTTCGTTGTTCTTGGCCATGAAGCTTTTCATAGTCGGACTCTCTTCTTCTTCCGGATTAGAAACTGTGCATTTTAGCAAACGCGCCTTTCGTGTCAAACCAAATTTGCGCCGAAATCTGCGGATTTTGGGCCGACCACCGGTTTGTCCGCCCTCGGCCCTGCCTGGGGCCGACCCTCTCGCGTCTGGACGGAACAGGTCGTTCCCGTTACGATAGGTCGGTCCCGGGTGAGTACGATCCGCCAGGAACAACTGGGGTCCCAGACCAGGACTGAAGCCCACGCTGGCCCGGAGAAACGACTTATGGGAAGAGACAGGACGAATCGCAGAGCCATGCTGGCGAGGGTGGTGTCTTGGGGATTGGTGGTCTGGCTGTTCTGGGGATGCGCCCGTGCCGAGTCGCGCGGGGAGGCCCTTCGCTTCGGGATCTGCACCGACGTGCACAAAGACATCATGCACGACGCCGACGGGCGGCTGGCCACCTTCGTCGAGCGGATGAATCGGGAGAAGGTGGATTTCATCGTCCAGCTTGGGGATTTCTGCCGTCCCATTGCCGCCAATGATAGGTTCCTGACGATCTGGCGGTCCTTCGACGGTCCTGGCTACCACGTTCTGGGCAACCACGACACCGACGGCGGATTCACCCGTGAGGAAACGGTGGCCTGCTGGAATATGCCCGCCCGGTACTATGCCTTCGAGGCGGGGGGCTTCCATTTCATCGTGCTCGACGGCAACGACAAGACGGACCCGCCGCAACCGGGCTATGCCCGCTACATCGCAGACGAGCAGCAGCAGTGGCTCCGTCGTGAGCTGGCCGGGACCCGCCTGCCGACCATTATCTTCTCGCATCAGAGCCTGGAGGCCGAAGGAGGCGTCGCCAATGGCGAGGCGATTCGCCGAATTCTGGAGGAGGCCAACCGGGCCGGTGGTGGGGGGAAGGTCGTCGCGTGTTTCAGCGGGCATCATCACATGGACTACTGCCGGCAGATCAACGGTATCCAATACGCCCAGATCAACAGCATGTCCTACTTCTGGATGGGGGGCGATTACCAGCACATCCGATACAGCCCCGAGATCGACGAGACCCATCCCTGGATCAAGTACACCGCTCCCTACAAAGAGCCCCTGTTCGCCTTGGTTACGCTCACTCCCGACGGGACCATCGCCATCGAGGGAACGCAAACCGAATGGGTCGGCCCGTCCCCCTGGGACCTGGGCTATCCGAAAGACCACGCCCCCTGGATCGCCCCCCGCATCTCCACCCGCCGCCTAGAGACAGTTCTGAAGCTGCCATGAGGACAGAGGCAGAGAACATCTAGCGGACGACAACTTCTCCGCAAATGTGGATGCAACGCACATATTGCCCTACTCTGGCGGGCAGAGTCCTCTCAGTTCCTTGTGATGTTGCACAGGCGTTGATAGAACACCAAGCCCAGGGCTGGATCAAGGTTTCGGACGTTCTGAATCTTCCCTGCGAGAGATCGGACTTCCTTCTCCGTCATACCCTCACCCAAAGCCGTCTGCCCCTCGGCCGCACACAGTAATCGCGAGACTTCTTGCACTTTGTTGCTTGGGGCCTCAATACGCCGATTGACCTTGACTCCAGTGACTGCCTGCTCGTGGTACCAGTATAGGGTCAGTCGCTTGTGAGGCTTCGGACTGGGGCGAAATCCCTCTTGGCGAATTATCTTCTCGATCAGAGGGCGTAGATTCTCCAGGTACCCGGGCCCCGAGATTGCCCCGTCATCAACGAATTGGCTGTAGTTGCTCGTATGACTTGCGGCGAGCCCGTTCAGGCGTGCTGCCAACGGCACGATGACGAGGTTTGCCACGGTCGTGCTTGTGGGAGACCCTTGCGGAAGTCCGCCGTCGAGTGTTACGAGACGTTTGAGCACGCGGGCCACTATTCGCGAACAGCCCAGGCGCAGAAACATCTTATAGACTTGCCCGGGTCTGATGCGAGGGAAGAAATCCTGCAGGTCGAACTTCAGGACAGCAGCTTTGCCGATATGGACAAGAGCATTGGTCTTTGGCGAGCGGCCTCTAACGCCACCGTGCAGATAAGGTGGGAGGTCAATTCGACTCAGTAGTGCTTGAAGTCGGCGGCTGGCAGCGCAGAACGCGCCGACCGGTTTGGCGATAGGACGCACCTTGCCTTTGACTTCCTTTGGGAAGCGGCAATACCACCCCTCTGGGTGATGATAGAAGTCCCACAGCTCTTCCTCTGTGCAACCGAGGTGTTTGCAGAGGTGTGCAATGCATCTAATGTCGAGTTGCTCCAGCATCCGCATGGCTGTGCCCCATACCTCAGCGGTAACCTGGCGCCGTACAAACGACCCAGGATTGGCTACAGAAGAGAAGATTACGGGTGTCCTTGATGATCTCAATCACCAGTTTTGCCATCTGCAACAATTTGAGCCAGTTCCGGTTTACTAACCAGTGCCCGGACCGGCGCAGACGGGGGTAGACGCCCGCTAGGCTCGGTATTATCGAGCCGGTCATGAATTTGTGTTTCATTTCTGGTCTCCTTAAATAAAGAAGGATGTTGACAACGGCCCGTCCACACATCGTGGATCCAGTGCCGTCTTGGCGCTAAGCGGGAAAGTGTGGCCTAATCGGATTATGGCCTATCGCCCAATCCGACAATCTTCTCGATGAAAAAGCAAAATCGTATCGTGGCCCAATTGTTTCTGGCATGAATCATTCTCTTGCTGAGCAGCGAGTATCTTAGCTTGTGCCCAACTCAAGACCGAAGTTGCAGAACGTTGCTCTGGGCTGTGCAGCCAGAGGCATATGAATATTGCCACCGCAGAGCAGTCGTATAGCCACGAAAAACCCATCCATTGTCTTGGAGGGCGGTCGCACTCAGCGACCCATCAAGGGCGTCCCACATATGTGAGACGGGCTCAGCGCCTCATTGACCGGCTCGTATTCAATTGGCAAAGAACTCTGTCAACTCAAGAAGCAGACAATAATCAATTGTCAATTATCGATTCCTAGCTGCAGCCCATGGAGTTGCCGCAGTTGAAGCACTTGTAGCAGGTGCCGTTGCGGACGGTGATGGCGCCGCAGATGTCGCAGGCGGGGGCGTCGTCGCCGAAGTGGGCGAACTGGGAGCTGAACTGCTGCATGAGCACCGCCTCGAGGCCGCTGGCGCCTTCGGGCAGGGGGAGGGTCGAGCCGACCAGGGCGCTGATCCTTCCGGTGGCCTCGCTGAGCCGGTCCGTGGGGATCGCAGGCGCGGCCTTGGCCTCCCGCGGAGCGGGGGCGGGCTTGGAGCCATTGTCGCGGGCGGGCTTCTTCTTGCCATTGCCGGCGGCCTTGGCCTCGGCGATCTTGTGCGCCAGGTCCTTGGTCTTTTCCACCAGTTCGCGGGCGGTCGTGGCGGTCTTGCTCTCGGCAGCCACCGCGCCGGAGCGGTTGGGCAGGTTCTTGTCGGCATACCCGGGGATGAACTGGCAGCCCAGCCAGCAGAAGATGTAGTCGATCAGGCTCTTGGCGAACGGGATGTCGCGGTTGCTGGTCATCCCCGAAGGCTCGAACCGGGCGTGGCGGAATTTGTCCACCAGGGTGATCAACGGCACGCCGTACTGCAACGCCATTGACGTACAGGTGCCGATTACGTCCATAAGGCCACCGACGGTGCTGCCCTCCTTGGCCATAGTGATAAACATCTCACCAGGCTGTCCATCCTCGTATAGCCCCACCGTCAGATAGCCTTCGTGACCTGCCACGGAGAATTTGTGCGTGATGCTCTGCCGCGTATCCGGCAGCCGCCGGCGGAACGGGCGGGCCGGGGCGGCTTCGACCACGGTCTTGGCCTTCTCTTCCTTGTGTTTGTCCGTCGAGACCGGCTGCATGCGCTTGGACCCGTCGCGATAGATCGCCACCGCCTTGAGACCGAGCTTCCAGCCTTCCGTATAGGCGCTCATGATGTCCTCGGTCGTGCTCTCCTTGGGCATATTGATCGTCTTGCTGATCGCGCCCGAGATGAACGGCTGGACCGCCGCCATCATGCGCAAATGGGCCTGGTACTTGATGAAGCGCCGCCCGTTTCGCGGTTTGAACGCACAGTCGAAGACGGGCAGATGGTCCTCGATGACCTTCGGCGCCTCCTCGATGGTCTCGTGCTCGTCGATGTAGTCGCAGATGGTCTTGATGTCGTCCAGGCTGTAGCCGAGCCGCTCCAGGGCCATCGGGACCGTGCGGTTGACCAGCTTGAGCATGCCGCCGCCGGCCAGCAGCTTGTACTTGACCAGGGCGATGTCCGGTTCGATCCCCGTGGTGTCGCAGTCCATCAAAAAGCCGATCGTCCCGGTCGGCGCCAGCACCGTCGTCTGGGAGTTGCGGAAGCCCACCTTGCTGCCGGCGTCCAGCGCCTGGTCCCAGGCGTCCTTGGCGGCGTTACGCAGATAATCGGGGCAGTGCGTCTCGGGGATATCGTAGGCATGCTGGCGGTGCATGTTGATGACCTTCAGCATGGGGTCCTTGTTCTTCTCGAAATCGACGAACGCCCCCTTGAGCTCGGCGATCTCGGCGCTGACGGCATACGCGGTGCCGGTCATGATGGCGCTGATGGCCGAGGCCAGCGAGCGGGCCTGGTCCGAATCGTACGGCAGCGCCAGGCTCATCACCAGCGAGCCCAGGTTGGCGTAGCCCAGCCCCAGGGGCCGGAAGCGATGGCTGTTGATCGTGATCGCCTTGTCGGGGTAGCTGCCGTTGTCGACCAGGATCTCCTGGGCGATGATGAACACGCGGACGGCCTTCTTGAACCCGTCGATGTCGAAGGTGCCGTCGTCTTTGCGGAACTTCATCAGGTTCAGCGAGGCCAGGTTGCACGCCGAATCGTCGACGAACATGTACTCGCTGCACGGGTTCGAGGCGTTGATCGGCGCCGAGTTCGGGCACGTGTGCCAGCGGTTGATCGTGCTGTCGTACTGGATGCCGGGGTCGCCGCAGATGCGGGTGCCCTCGGCGATGAGCTGCATCAGCTCGCGGGCCGAGTGCTCGCCCAGCTTCTCACCGGTGGTGACCGCGTGGGTGATCCAGACGTCGTCCTTTTCCGCTGCCTGGAGGAACTCGTCGGTCACGCGGACCGAGAGGTTTGAGTTCTGGAACATCACGCTGTCGTAGGCTTCGCTGTTGTACTCACCGCTGTAGCCGGCTTCGATCAGGGCCCAGGCCTTCTGCTCTTCGACCGTCTTGCAGGTGATGAACTCGCGGATGTCGGGGTGATCGACCTTCAGCGACTGCATCTTGGCGGCCCGACGGGTCTTGCCGCCGGACTTGATCACCGCCGCGATCTGGTCGTAGACCCGCATGAAGCTCAAGGGGCCCGAGGGCTTGCCGCCGCCGGAGAGCTTCTCTTTGCTGCTTCTCAGTGTGGATAAGTCGGTTCCGGTACCCGATCCGTGCTTGAAGAGCATCGCCTCGCTGTTGGCCAGGCGCATGATGTCTTCCATCGAATCCTTGACCGACTGGATGAAACAGGCCGAGGCCTGGGGGTATTCGTAGCTGTTCTCGCACGGCACCACGTCCTGCTGGTCGGCGTCCCAATGATAGTTGTGCTTGCTGCCGCCGATGCCGTAGACGTCATACAGGCCCACATTGAACCAGACGGGGGAATTGAAGGCCCCGTGCTGGTTGACGCACAGCCAGGTCAGCTCGTGATAGTAGGTGTCGGCGTCCTGCTCGGTCTTGAAGTAGCCGTCTTTGAGGCCGCGGTCGGCGATGGTGCGGCAGACGCGATGCACCAGTTGCTTGACGGAATTCTCGCGCTGGCCCGCTTCCGCGTCGCCATAGAAGTATTTGCTCGAGACCACTTTCGTGGCCAACTGGCTCCATGACGCGGGCACCTCAATATCATCCTGCTCGAAGATCGCCTGACCGCTGTCGCTGGAAATCTTCGCCGAGCGGATTTCCCAATCGATCTCTTCGAAGGGATGCACATCCGGCGTTGAAAAGTGCGGCTCGATCTTCAAACCTTTCGCGTCCTGGGGCGCAACGCCCTTCCTGGCCCGCCTGCGTTCGTCCTTGAAAGGGTTCTCCGGATCAAATTTGTACGACATTCAGCGCCTCCATGCTTCTGACAAGGACTGCCGAGTCTCGAGCGACTCAGGAGCCGTTTCCACGTATTTTAGACGTCCACGCGGCGAAACCAATACCACTATATATAGATTGCGCGGACGGGATCTTAACAAGGTATTGTTGGAACACCCACAAATCGAGTACTTCGGAACTTACTTTGATTCGGTTCGGGTGTAAAGAGCAAAGCACGTTTTTTTTTTCGCGCACGCCGACTGGTTTGCCCTTAACCCTTGCGATCACAGAATCTACGGCGAACGAATTTTTTGAACGTGCGATCGCCACGCTCGAACGAATCCGCGAGCTTGTCAATCCGAGTTCTTTGCAGCGGAAGGATTCCTGGCTGCCGACTGGTTTGCAGTGCCTGGCCCGTCAGCTTTTTCCCGAGTCCACCTCGCTCTTTCTTCCGATAAGACGCCTTGGCGGCAGGTCGCCGGAAGTAACGGTTCCCATGTTACATGCGCAGCGATCAATCCGAACGTTTTGGCGAGGCGGGTCTTTTGGGATGAGCGTTCCCCCAGTAGAATGGACCCACTACATGCTGAGCGGCTGTGGTACGCAGGAAAAGACGCCGGTTGACGGGCACCACGCACAAGAAAGATCCAAACGGATTTACCGATGGATACGACAAGTCTCGGCACGTCTCGCCTCGGCACGATGCGGATGCGGCGCAGGATATTCCATCGAACCTTTCTGGAGAAAGACGATATGCGGGAGCAAACGGGAACGAGGCGAGCCTTTCTTAAAGGGATGGGTCTCGGCGCCGGTGCGTTGGCGTTGCAGGGCTTTGAAGTAAGACATGGGGCCTGGGCGGAAGATCATGCTCCGAGTTCAAATAGCACCGAGCGTGTGGTTCACGAGCGACCGCGTACGACGCCTGTGGTGCACGACTGTGATATCTGCGTCGTCGGGGGCAGTTGCACCGGCGTCTTTGCGGCGATTCGCGCCGCGAAGTTGGGGGCGACCGTCGCCCTGGTGGAAAACAACGGTTTCTTCGGCGGGGTGGCGACCGCCGCCAAGGTCAATGTCTGGCACTCCCGCTTCGACACCACGGGCGATCGCGAGATTATCGGCGGACTGACCGTCGAACTGATCGAACGCCTCTGCCGACGGGATTCGGCCTTCCTCAACGCGCCGGATAATCCCAGTCAGTACGCGGTATTCAACAGTGCCGAGGTGATGATGGAACTGGATCGCATGGTGGTCGAGCAGCAGCGGATCCGTCCCTTCCTGCACGCGCTGTTCGTGGACGCTCTCGTCGAAGAGGGCCGGGTTACCCACGCGATCGTCGAAGACAAATCGGGACGAAGGGCGATCCGCGCCCGGTACTTCGTGGACGCCACCGGGGACGGGGACCTGCTCGTGCGGGCGGGGCTCTTGACCCGCAAGGACAGCGTCCTGCAACCACCGACGATGTGTGCCCTGGTCGATGGTCTGGATGATGTGGAGGGAGCCAACCCCGATTTCAGTATCGCCAAGGCCATTTACGACAAAAAGCGTTTCGCCAACGCCCTGGATCATGGTTTCATCTGGTCGGCCAAGTCGGTCGGTTTGCCGGGCGTGCGGATGGTGGCGGGTACACGCGTCTTCGGCGCCGATTGTAGCGATGCGGATCAACTGACCCGGGCGTCTATTGAAGGGCGGCGCCAGGTTCGAGCGATTCGCGATATTCTTCACGATAATTTCAAAGGGGGCAATGCCGTCCGTGTCGGCGCCCTGCCGACACGTATCGGCGTGCGCGAAACCCGCCATGCGGTCTGCCTCTATCAATTGACGGAGAAGGACGTCCTGGAGGGCCGGCGATTCGAAGACGCCATCGCCAACGGCAGCTACCGCGTCGACGTGCACCATGCAGACAAGGAAGGCTTGACGTTTCGCTACCTCGACGGACGAGAGGTCTATACGGTACCCGGCAAGACGCACGAAGAGCGTCGCTGGCGCGCCGAGCGGCCGGTCGACCCGACCTTCTATCAGGTGCCTTTCCGAAGCATCGTTCCGAAAGGCAGCGAGAACGTGCTCTGCGCCGGGCGCATGGTGGACGCCGACCGAGGGGCTTTCGGCGCCGTTCGCGTGATGGTCAACTGCAATCAGATGGGCGAGGCCGCCGGCACCGCGGCCTGCCTGGCGATGGAATCCGGCTGTGGGGTGAGCGAGGTCGAGCCAACCCGATTGCGGCGCACGCTCGCTCAGGGCGGCTCGGTGATCGTTTAGGGCGATCGACCGGTCGCCAAACTCTTTCCCTGCCCTGCACGTAGATGGATGGGAAGGGAAAGGCATACTAAAGGATGTACTCGAACGGTGACGACGCACAACGCTGACGAAGGCAGACTCGAACGGATTCGCGAGCGGATTAAAAAATTGCCCACGACGAGCGGCGTGTATTTCCTGAAGGACGCCGACGACGTGGTGCTTTATATCGGCAAGGCCAAGAGCCTCCGTTCGCGGGTGGCCAGCTATTTCCAGCCGGGAAGCGATCTGGCGTCGTCGCGAGGTCCCAAGATCGTCGAGATGGTGGGCAAGGTCCGCACGATCGACGTCCTCCAGACGGAGAACGAAGTCGACGCCATGCTGAAAGAGGCCCGTCTGATCAAGGACATCCGTCCGCCCTACAACACGGATCTGGTGGACGACAAGACCTTCCCCTATCTGGAGATC
>CAZTGH010000080.1:0-16887 GCA_964612985.1 uncultured Pirellulales bacterium | reverse complement strand
CCACGCCTTTGCTGCCCGCGCCCTGGACTGGCTTGTTCTCGAACGGGCCAATGACGATGTCGATGACTTGCCGACGGGGATCGCCTTCACCCGTGGTGCGGCCCGTCAATACGGATGCAAATGGGGGCTTGACCTGTCGCTTTGGTGGGGTCCGATCTACGGTTGCGTCCAGAACCTGCCGACCTCGTTCCACAAACGGCATCTGTACCTGGGATACTTTTCGGGTGCCAAGGCTTTCCGTATCGAAGGGGGAGATCTGTTTTGGGATCGCGACGGAAATCGACTTGCCGCCTTGGCGGACACGATCCAGGAATTCGCACAGTTCGCCGGACGCGTTGCTCCAGATGAGGTCGACGTGCCCGTCGCCCTAATGCTGCCCGAGGACCACGGCTGGATGACGCCACCCTACTGGCGCATCGCCAACCAGGCGTGGAACTACTCGCGTATTCCGTACCGCCCCGGTGATCGTGGGATCGACGGGTTCTTCGCCACGGCGTTCCCGGCAAGCAACTTCGCCATGCAGCCGTTTCCCTTTGGCAGCTATGCGAAGGATGATCCGCCGGCAAGCCCCTTCTCCCTGTCGTGTGTAACCCCTCGTTTTGCGCCGAGTCCGGACGATGTCAGCACGGCGTTCGACCCGATTCCGTTCGGTCGGTTCCGGGACCGTGACGAAGCGAGGAACACTTTGAATGCCGCCCGGGCAGATCCGGCCCCATACCGTCCCATGGGGGACAGCCGATGGGGGGACATTTTTGACGTTCTGACAACCGCAGCAGGTACAGACGTCTTGTCATGCTACAAGGCCGTCATTCTCCTGGGGCAGGTGGAACTGAGTGGCGACCTCCGCCAACGCCTCACGGCGTATGCCCGTAATGGCGGGATTATAGTCTGTGCTGCGGGCGTGGTCGGCCCAGAGGACAGCGAGTTCAGTGGCTTGGCACTGACGCCCGAATTTCGCGTGGGCAGAGCATGGAGTTGGCAGGGAGAGCCTCCGGTCCCCGAAGCCTTTCAATACGTGCCTGCCGAAGCGGTCGATGACTCAACGACGATCCTGGCACGAACGGCGACCGCGAAACTGCTCGTGGCCCACAACTGCATTGGCAAGGGCGCTGTGTATACCTGCACGGTCCCATGGTATGAAGGCCCTCTGGGGGGTCTGAGCGGCCCGGTCCTGAGAATGATGGATCATGTGATGGCCTCTGTGCGGCCGGTAGCGATCGAAGGGCTGCCCGTCGAATGGGTCAGCACCAACGGACCGGGCAGAAGAACCGTGTTGATCGCCAACCATAGCGAACAAAGCTGGAAAGGCCGGATTGAAGTTGAGAATGTCACCGACAACTACGGCAAGTGTGCTGAACTGCTCCGGGGTCGTGAATTGCCGTTCACCAAAGACAATGATGGTTACTCGATAGTGGCAGAAGTCCCGGCCTATGATGTAGGGATCTTCCGCTGGGAGTAGACATGCATTCCATGGGGAAGAACGAGGAGAGAAAATGAAACTTCGGCATTACCTGGTGCTATCTGCGATATCGTGGGTTGTGGTCCAGTCAATCGGTTTGTGTGCCGTCCGCGCGGAAGTGAGCGGGTCGACGCTGCCGACCGAGGACATGAGCTATCTCGACAACCGCATCATTCGGTTGGGAGTCGATCTGAAGATCGGTGGCTCCATCACTTACCTAGCCGAGAGCGGCAATAGAGTAAACATGATCAACAGCCACGACTGGGGACGGCAAATCCAGATGTCGTTCTATTCTGGCCCCCAGCCGTTTGCACCCAACGGCAAGCAGCCTTCAAAGACCTGGGTCGGATTGGGATGGAACCCGATCCAGTCGGGCGACTGCGCGGGCAACCGCTCCGTGGTCACCGAGCATCGCAATGATGGCACTTCGCTCTACGTCAAGTGCATCCCCATGCAGTGGCCCCTCGACAACGAGCCTGGCGAATGCACCTTCGAGAGTTGGATCCGGCTGCGCGACAATACCGTGATCGTACGGTGCCGCATCAACAACCATCGTTCGGACAAGACACAGTATTCCGGCCGCGGCCAGGAACTGCCCGCGATCTACACGAATGGCCCCTGGTATCGTTTGATGAGCTATGCCGGTGACCGGCCCTTCACGGGTGGGGAATTGTCTCAGTTTAAGAAGACATGGGCCCGCCTGGAAGAGGTCCAGGGTTCTCCCTGGGAGAACTGGTTGGCCACAGAGAATTGGGCCGCCCTGGTCAACGACGACAACCGAGGTCTCGGCGTCTTCAAGCCCGGCACGTACTCTTTCACGGGGGGCTTCTTCGGAAAGCCGGGTAGGGGGGGCAGCACGGATGCACCGACCGGATACATCTCACCCATTCAGAACGAAATCCTGGATCACAACATTCAGTATGACTACGAGTACACCTTGATCGTGGGAACGCTGGATGAGATTCGCCGATTTGTTTACGAGAGTCATTCTCGGAAAACGCTGCCGGACTACCGGTTTGAAAAGGACCGGCAGCACTGGGTGTATCGCAACGCCGCCGATACGGGTTGGCCCATCCAAGGACACTTGCACGTGAAGCTCGAAGCCGACGATCCGCAACTCATCGGGCCGACGGCCTTCTGGGAAGCTTCCGATGTACCTGTCATGTATATCCATGCGGCCTGCGTGACACGGCAGACCGACGCCCGACTGTTCTGGAAGACATACAGTCAGCCGCACTTCTCGGATGAGAGGAGTGTCGCTTTTACACTCAAGCCTGACGGGAACTACCACGTCTACGAGATTGGCCTGGCTGACTGTTCCACCTACCAGGGCAGCATTGCCGGGATACGGCTCGATCCTGTCTCCGCCGGCGCTGAGGGCGACTACATCCAGATCAAGCGTATCACGTGGAGGAAACAGGAACTTGCCCGCCCGTTGACAACTCGGGTTCTCTCGTGCAGATGAAGCTGAGGTACTGCTTGTCCCCAGAGACGAACTTCGCGTATACGCCGCGCGTCCCTTCCATTGCGGCGAACTCGCTGAAGAAGCCTCGCAGGGTGCAAAAACGATTTGGGTCTGAGCCCGCGTTCGAAGAGTACATATGTCACGACCTGACGAAAGGCCTTGCCAGTCTTAGACTCATCAGCTAGCCTTTCCCGACGATGAAACAGAAAGTATGGCTAACACTGATAACCTGCTTGGCGTATTGCGTTGACCGAGAGCTCTACAAAGCGATCGATTATCTGCGAGAACAGGTTCGGGCAACAGATTCGAGAGCAAATCGATTGCAGGCGCGAGCTCAAGCAAAGGTTGAAGCAACTCGAATCCGTCCCCGGAATTGGCGAAACAACCGCCTCGCTCCCGGTGACCGAACTGCCCGAACTCGGCTGCCCGAACCGCCGTCAGATTGCGGCCTTGGTTGGCATGGCCCCGGTCAACCGAGATAGTGGAACATATTGAGGGAAACGCTTGGCTGGCGGCGGGCGGCGTCTTCTGATATCGCGACTGTTCATGCCGACGCTTGTGGCCGCGCGACATGACCCAACACTTCACGCGTTCTATCAACGATTTCTTCGACGGGTTAGAAACAAGGATGGTCGCCCTGATCGTGGCCTTGAGAAAACTACTGACTATCCTGAACAGCATGCTCAAGAGCAATGAAACATGGAAGCCAAATACCGCTTGATTACCAAGGCAGTCACTACGGTGGTTTGAGCAATTCGGGCACGAACAAGGCCTCCGACAAACAGATGAGCGATGCAAGAACAAAAGGAAGAAAGCCTCCGAATCATCTCATGGGCGGCTAAGATCCGGATTGTTGGCCCGGTTCCGATAGTCCACGTGTTCGCGCGGATCGGTTTGGTTCAGGAACTCCTCGATGTTGGTGTATCCGTCTCTGTCCGAGTCCCGGGCCCCGTCTGCGGGGTCGTTCGGATTGAAGTTGTGTGCGGTCTCCCACGCATCGGGCATGCCGTCACCGTCTGCATCCGGTGGGGCGGGTGCGGACTTCAGTTCGGGCCATCCGCCTACCTGGCTGGGCGTATCGATGATGCCATTGCCGAACGTCGGGGTACCGGCCTCGACCTCACGCACAATGCGTGTGTCTTGGGAATCGCGGTGGGGTCGGTTGGCCCCTACATGACGCAGGACCAGGGCGTACGCCTCAGCGGCCGATTGGGTGGGCACGGGCCAAACCGGAAACGGTGTGCGCCGACGGTTCTTGGCTTCGGAGGCGTTACCTTTGAAGTGGACCCCTCCCTGCCAGTTGTCTGTGGAGATACCGGGGGCACCCTCCACCGTATTGCCCTCAATGAACCAGATCGACGGATACCCGTAAGCGCTTTGCGTGTCGTCGATGCGGACAATGCGTCGGCGCACACCGGCGTTCGTGGCGGGGCCCGGCTTGTAGTAATTGTTGACCACATTGACCTGCATGGGCTTGCCGTCGCAGGTCCGGTGTCTCCAGTTGTAGATGACCGAGCAGCGGTGGTCCATGTTGATGGTGCGTTCCCGCTCCTGTCCGGCGATGCTGGGATTACGCCCGGCACAGTGGGCAAAGAGATTGTGGTGGTAGGAGCAGTCCTCGCCGCCCCAGCTCGCGCCGTAGCCGTGCGGCTCGCTGTTAAAAGGGCGATCCAGCGCCTCGGCGATCAGGCACCATTGCACGGTCAGGTTCTTAGTCTCGTGCCACGTGTTGATGCCTTCGTCGATCGACCAGCTTACGGAGCAATGGTCGATCATGACGTTCGCAGCCCGCCTGACTTCGATGCCGTCGTGGCGCCGCCCTGATTCGTCGCCGGGACGGACACGCAGGAAACGCACCACCACATCGTTCGCTCCGTCGATCTTGAGCGGGAAGCGTTTCAGGCAGATGCCGTCACCCGGCGCGGTCTGGCCGGCGATGGTCAGGTTCGAGTGAGCGACGACGAGGTCCGACTGGAGGTCTATAGTGCCGGAAACTCTGAATACGACGATGCGCTGGCCGGGGGTCTCCACCGCCTCGCGCAAGCTGCCGGGGCCGTCATCGTTCAGATTGACTACTGCGATGACTTTCCCACCGCGCCCGCCAGTGGCGAACATGCCACCGCCCCAGGCGCCGGGAAAAGCCGGAACGGCATTCGGCAACGGCTTCATCGCGGCCGATGTCTGCCCATGTGCCGGCGCGGCCATGGGTCTCTGCATGCTGAGTGCTGGGGTGACTGTTGCTAGTGTCAACGAGACGAGAAAACGGAGCCATGTAGTCATAATCTTTCACCTTCACAGGGAGACTGCTTTATCGCTGATGCGTTCAATGAGATTCATTGAAATCTGCCTTTAAGTTGTCTCGGCTTGTCTTACAGTGTCCACCCTTGACGGCATTCTCGTCGGATGTACTGGTTGGCCGCCTCGTTGTTGGTGACGCGCATGTTGGGTCCGTCCCACATCAGCAGTCCCTCGGTACGCAAGGCCAGATTGCCGAGCAGCACGACCTCGGTCATGGGGCCGGCATAGTCGAAGTTGGAGCAGGCCGGCTCCCCGCCCTTGCAGGCGTCGATCCAATTCTGCTGGTGACTGCCCTTGACGCGCGGCAGGGTCCTGTCCGGTTTCTGGAAACCGCGCATGCGCGACAGCGGGATCAGCATGGGGGTGCCCCCCTGGGGTTCGTGCATGATCTTGCCCCGGTCGCCGACATAGAGCACGCCACCGACGGGCCATTGGGCCTGTGGCTCGAGTTCGGTGGGCCGGGGGGGCCGGATACCGCCGTCGTACCAGTGCATGCGCACCGGCGGCATGCCCTCACGGGCCGGGAAGTTATAGGTCACGATCGAGGCCAGCGGCGCGGTTTCGGTATCTATGTGCGTGCTGCTGGACACGACGCTCTCGGGGTACCCCAGCTTTAGTGCCCAGTATGCGTGGTCGATGATGTGACAGCCCATGTCTCCCAGGGCCCCGGTGCCGAAGTCCCACCAGCCGCGCCATTTGAAGGGCACGTAGCACGGGTGGTAATCCCGATACGGGGCAGGTCCCAGCCACAGATCCCAGTCCAGGGTCTCGGGAACAAGCGGTTTGTCCTGGGGCCGCTCGGACATGCCCTGGGGCCAGTACATGACGCCCTCGACGCGCGTGCCCCTGATCGGCCGATCCGTCCAGCAATGCACCTCGCGCACCTGGCCGATCACGCCGGCGCGAATCCACTCCACGGTTAGCCGCGCCCCCTCGGAGGAGTGGCCTTGGTTGCCCATCTGGGTGGCGACCCCGTACTTGCGTGCGGCCTCGGTGAGTTGGCGGGTCTCCCAGATGCTGTGGGTCAGGGGCTTCTCGGTGTACACGTGTTTGCCGCGGCGCATGGCGTCCATGGTCGCGACCGCGTGCGTGTGGTCGGGCGTAGCGATGATGACGGCGTCGATCTCTTTGTCCATCTTGTCGAGCATCACGCGGAAGTCCTTGAAACGCCTGGCATGCGGAAACTTCTCGAAGGTCTCGCCGGCGCGCTCGAAGTCCACGTCACAAAGGGCCACGATGTTCTCATCGGCGCAGCCCTCGATATTACTTCGGCCCCTACCGCCTGCGCCAATAACCGCGATATTGAGCTTGTCGTTTGCCGAGCGGGCGCGCAGTCCCGATCCTGCCATGGTCGTCAGGCCCACGGCTACCGTGGCCCGGTTGATGAACTCACGCCGGCTCATGGTTCCTTGTGTAGTTGGAACATCGTTCATACGAATTCTCCTTCCCATGCCTCTGTCACCGGCGATTCATACGGCTGGATCGCCCATGTGTGAGAATTGTTCTTCATTGTTCGAAAGTAGCCTATTTGTGTCTGGTGGACGAGTCCAAAAAGGTATCTTCTGAGCCCAGATTATGTACAAGTATTTATTGTGCATGAAGAAGGAGCCTACCCTCACGGGAGCAGGCCCTTGGTTACTCACGGTTGTGTTCTTGGAGGCAAAGCGACACTCAGAACTCCCTGAAGATTGTCTCGTTATCGCGCGTAGAGCCTCACGTCGTCGATGTAAATGACACCGGAAGTCCCGGCGCCCTCGATGCCGATAGCCAGCGAGGTGACGCTACCCATGTTTCCGCCGACGGCCGACAGATCGATATTCCAAAGCTGCCACGTCGGCGTGGCAATATCGGTCTCAGCGCCGTCATAAACGACCTTAGCGCCGTTGATCTTGACATACAGCTGTCCGCCGTTATTCGCAGCACCGTGGAAGTACAGCGACAGGCTCGTGATGCCGTGAGCTGCCCAATCCTGCGCCAAAGCCAGTTCCGCCTCGGAAATCGAGGTCTCCGTGTTGTCATAGAAGAGCGGCATAGCCTGCCGGCCACTGTTGACAATCATCGTCTCAGCAAACGGCGATTCGAGATGGCCGACCTGCGAGCCGTTGTCGGCGGCGCCGTACCCGTCGATCCACGTCTCGTAGATGCGGTTCTCATCATCGTCATAGCTCTCGAAGTCCTCGACGACCAGATAAGCCTGCGTGCGGAAACTCCAAATGGCGCCTTCCCAGGTCACTGCCTCCTGGACGGAATCGACTTTCCAATAATATGTGGTGTCCAGATCCAGGGCGCCCGGTGTGAAACTGGGTGTCGCGACCGTCTCGACCACGGCGAGGGCGTCGGGGTCGGCGCCGAAGCTGACGTCATGGGCGATGGCGTCTCTACCGGAGCGCCAGATCAGAAGGGCATCCACACTCGTGCCGACAGCCCCGTCACTCGGCAGGGGCTCGCGGGCGTACGCGGGAATGAACATGAAGCGCACTTCGCTAAGACCATACTGCGGCATGGCGCCGTACCCGCCGATGACGGTGAGTCGGACGAACCTGGTGGCCACGCCGTTGAAGGCAACCGTCGTGTTGGCGGCGTAGTCGGGGGCGGCCGTGCCCCGAGCAAACACCACGTCATCCAGCAGCGTCCATTCCGTCCCGTCCAACGAGTATTCGACGGTCACGTCCTTGAGCCCAAAGCCCAGAATCGGCTCGAACATAACATTGTAGTTCCAGACCAGCATTTCGTGCAACTGGTAGATTCCGTCGAACTCGTACTGGATATAGACCGGATCGGCACCGCTCGGGCTGGCGAGCCACATGTCGGTTGCCTCGGTCGAGTGATCGTCGTTGGCGTTCAGACCGGAGCCGTTGACGGTGTTTTCCGGGCCCCCCGTTGTGTCGGAGACGCCGTTGGTGGTCGCTACGATGTTCGTGACCGGGTAGGCAACCGGCTCGACGGTGAAGATCCAGACATTGCCCTTGTAAACGGTTTGGTCGGGGGTTGCATTGACCTCGTCGATGCGCCAGCAATAGGTCTCGCCCAGGGTCAGTTGATCGGGCGTGTATGTGGTTGCTTGCTGTCGACCTCTGTATGAACTGTCATCGACCGTGGCATCATTGACGTCATCCCAACTGACTCCCAGATAGACGTCATGCTCGCCGGCATAGATTCCGGGAGACCAGGCCAGGACCGGCGTCGCAGAAACGTCCGGCGCGCCATCTCCAGGCTGAAGCAGCGAGGCCTTCTCCTGGTCGCTGGTGCCTGCCACATCGGCATATGTCTCACCGATACGGAGCTCATCGAAGAACATCGCTTCGCCGGGCCCATCGATACGGATTCGATTAAAGGGAACCCGCGCCGCCTTATGACCAGCAGCCTCACTATCATAGAAAGCCGTGTCATTGCTCGGTTCTCTGTTCAGATCAGGATTGATCCATGCAGTAATGCGGGCGTCGGAACTGCCGTTGACAATGCGCACGACAAAGAAGACCAGCTCCGATATGGACGTTTGGGAGTCTTCCGATCCTGTTTTTGCACCGGCATCTCCAAGCACGTTGTACAGATGGATCCCCCATACGTTGCGCGCATTGCCGGGCTTGCCGATAAACAGCGACTCATCTCCGTCGTTGTAGGTTGAGATACCGCACCATTCCGGAGTTTCGAGATCGAGACACAGGAAACTAATCCAGGTCGTATTATTCAAGGCATTAAAACCGGTGGGCATCATGCGAAAGCTGGCCGAGTCCGCAGCCGAAGCGGTGTTTCCCACAGTCTTCAGAGAAGGGTACTCCAGGCCGGGAGAGGCCACGTTTTGCCCCCCGCTCCATGCCACTCCGGGATCCCACCCCACGCCTCCTTCGTTGCCTTCAAGCGAACCGACGGGATAGTCAAAGCCGTCGTATACAATAAGATCCGCCTGAAGGGAACCAACGAAGACGGCTAGAAACAACAGACATTTCACAACTCTACTCGCGTTCATCACGTATCTCCTTTCCAGAACTTAGAGAATGTGCTATTCAACAACAAGAACATACAGAATCATGCTTTTACACCAAGTCCTACTCTTTGACATAGGGATACAGGGCCCCTTTCATCAGGCCGTTGTACCGCTGTTCAATCGTCACATTGCCACCGACCGCGATGAGGTCCCCGCTGGCATCAATATCCCCGGGCGGCATCACCCACGGCCACACGCGGCTAGCCTTCGCGGCGGCGCTGTCGCGTGCCACGCCACCCGGTATCGAGCCATCGTTTTCGTCGGCGTGCATGCTCTCCAAACGCAGGACCGGTTCGGAGAAGTAACAGACGTCCGACACGCTGGGGCGGTATCCTGTCTGCGACCGTCTCCCGTCGGTCACGATCAGGGTCAGGAAGCGATCCTCTGAATCCAGGGGGATCTCGAGACGCTGCGGCTGTCCATTGTATACCAGGGTTCCGGAGTGACGGGTCCGGCCGTCCACCAGAACCCAGATGTCGGCCTCCCCGAGTCCGGTTTTCGAATCGTTCAGCATGCAGGCTGTTGCGGTAAAGGAGGCGCAACGCGTATGGGGCATGGTGTTGAGCATGGCTTGCATGTCGAAGGTCACGCCCGTGTTGGCGTGCATCACGATGCCGCCGCGATCGGTTGCGCCGACAACACCCGGGGCCCTTCGATGCATAATGTTGTAGGTAAAAGTGCCGTCCGTATCGGGACAGTCCGCGAAGATATGCCCCTCCGAACTGACGATACACGGGCCGTGGTCCGTGTCCGGCACGAACACGCCGTCAATGTAAGGGCTGTCAGCGACGGGTTGATGCCGACCGTGGCCGTCGGCCGGATGCGTCGCCGCCAGCAGGTCCCCTTCCCATTGTTCGCGGGGCAAATCGCGCTGTTCCTCCCAGCGGGAGCAGACGGAAAGGTACTCCACATCGAACGCGCAGCTATCGAATGTAAATGGGCAGCCCATGGCCACGTAAGAACTGTCTTGATAGTAGCCGCTGGGAGGTCCCACGGTTACCTCGAACTCCCGATAGGGTTGTCCGTTCACGGAGACGGCCACACGGTGTGTTCCCCTGCCTCCTTCCGAGATACATATGCGAAATGTATTCCATTGGGTGATGTCCGCGACGGGGAGCCAATTCCGGGCCTTGACTTCGGGATCGGTTTGCTCCGTGTCCACCTTCAGCGACGGCTGATTTCCCGCCAGGTTGTTTATGACCAGAGCGTCGCTCTGCAGGTCTTCGTACCCCGGCAGGGAGATGAGTTCATGCTGTGTGGCCAGGGAAAATGAGATTGGGCCCCGTCCGCCTTCGGCTATCGTAAACATGCCCTTGCCGCCGTAGCCGATCACCGTGCCTATACCGTCCGCCGGCCAGGGCTCGGACTTGCCGTTATCACTGTCGTGCAATGGGTCCAGGGGACCGGTGCAGGCCAGGCGCGTCCTGAATTCCAGGACGGCCCCATCCAGGCCGAAATCGAGCCTGTGCCCCAGGTACAGTTTCTGGTTTCGATCCGAGCCAGGATCGTCCGGAGCCGGATCCCCCGTATCCTGAAATCGGATGAACGTGGCCGTCTGCTCGGACAATACGGACACGCCTCCGGGGTTACCCTCTCCAATGGCCGATCCATCCCACTGATCCGAATCGTTCTGGTGATTCCAGGTCCCGTCCAGCACGTCTAATCGCATTCCGCTTTTCAAACTGTTGGAGGCGCTGTAGACATAGAAATCCCTTGTGAGGCGACGGGGGTCGTTCATGGATCCGGTCAGCGGGTTGAGGGACTGCGATATCGCATCGCCAGGCCCGTAGGAATCGGGCTGCTCCGAGCCGAACCCATTCTCTCCTCCCAGGATATCTCCGAGGTCGATACACCTGCCCGGAACGCCGAGTTGATTCGCATCGGGAAGCCGGCGCAGGAAAGGCGAGAAACGGTTAGACAGGCTCTCGATAGTGATTTGCCCGCTCGTGTCTATCACGGCCGCCTGGTTTTCGACCAGTGGGTTTTGGGAATCGTTTTCGAGGCTGACTTTGCCCTTGTAGACGTGGACTTCAGCGCGGCTGTTCCGATCGACCGACACGCCGAATTCCGTGCCGTGGTCGACAATGGTGGAATAGTCGGTCTCGATGGCGAAACCCTTGGCCGAGGGGGGAACGATGGCCGTCACATTGCCCTCATGCAGATAGAGACGCTGAGCCGACTGGAGATGGATTCGGCAGGGGGCCTGCATAAGAAGTTCGGCGCCCTTCATAAACGTCAGGCGTGCCGCGCCCGCGGTCAGGGTCAATTCCCCGCGTTTCAGTTGCGGATGCAACGGCGGTTCCAGCCATTCTGCATGGATGGAATCTCCCATGATGGCAGTCACCCTCTGGGATAAGACATAATGATATATCGAGATCGCCGTGAGACTCAGGACCAGCAAAAGGGCACAGGCCATCAAACCGCGCACAAAGATGGAAACCAGACGGTCGAGCATCGTGGGTAAGCCCTGCAGGCGCGTTGCAAGGGCCGTTGCACGTGATCGGCGGGTAGCAGACAGTGGTTCCTTTGGACGGTTTTCGGCCAGAAAGGCATCCAACTGTTTCCTGGCGTACTCTTCGATGGCACGCCTCTTCTCCTTGGGTGTCTCCATGTGGGTCAGGATGTCCCCGATGGCGGTATCCTCACATTGGTGGAGTCGATGTGCTGAATGGTCGGGCGTCAGGTGGTCATGTGACAGGACGCCGGAGTCGGAGAGGGCGTGTTGCTTGACCCCTTCGGAACCCGACGCCATGTCCGGCGCCGGTTCCGATCTGAGATACTCGTAGATCGCACGGTTCAGGTATGTTTCGATGACAAAGGCCTTTCGGTGCAGCAAATCGGCCTTCAGCCAGGCACGCAATTCCGCCGTTTCGGCAGGAGTCAGTCTGCCTGTCAGGTATCGTTCGATCAGTCGGTCCTTCCTTGTCATGTCATTTCCCTCACTTTCGCCAACTGATGTCGAATGCACAGCTTCAGGCTCTGGCGAATGCGGTGAAGGAGGACATAAAGCGTGCTCTTGGCGATTCCCAGAATCCGGGCAATCTCATCAGGCTTCCGTTCTTCAACATACCACATTTGCAGAACCGCGCGATCGCGCTGCTTCACCTTCTGCATGCACGTCTGAAGGGCCTCGTTCATCAGCTTCAGACGCGGCTGTATCTCTTGATAAGTCTGGCTGATCTGACTGACCAGTTCGGTGTCAAATACCTGTTTTTCACGGCCCTTCTTTCGATGGTAGGCCAGGACTTCATAGCGCGCAATGCCCATGGCCCAGCTGCTGAAGGAGCGTTCACGGTCGAATTCTGCGAACTTGCGCGCCAGGACCATGGCGACACGCTGCAGGATGTCCTCTGCGTCGTGAAAATCGGGCACCAGGGAGGAAATGAACCCTGCGATCAAGGGCTGGGTCCGTGTCCAGTAAGCGGCCAATTTGATCATGTCTTCCGAGTTGGAGCGCGCCATATTGTCCATAGCCGGATATGTGCAACAGATTTCCTGGGCTAGCCGAGACGTTCCGCGCCGGCTTATCGCTCTTTATCTGCGCATCAGAGGCGGTTTCTTTCAAGAAAACAAGTGGGATTCGGATCCAGTGAACCCACGCGGAAAGCCACGCTCGGGATAGCTGCAAAAAGGAGGTATCCTGACGATTGCTTGGAATCGCAGTTGAGATGGCCCGGGGGCGGGCGGCCGCTCGTCGTTATGCTGCGGTCCTCGCAAATGGGGCGGGGCCCAGGATGCTTTTTCAAGTTTTTCGAAAGAAATACAGGGTAGTTGGCAAAATAAGACAGGCAAAACAAGGTTCGTCTGTATTGGGAAATCCTCTTTGGCTGGAATCAGCTGCCTTGACTGCTGGCGGCGAGATTTGTCGAGAACGTGCCTGCAATCCTACGTTGGATCGGGACCTCCGGCCCTTTTTGATGTTAACCGCCTTGCCGGTTGGGCATATGCCCGATTTCCAGGAGTGCTCAATGTTCAAATTTGTGCAGGAGTCTATTGTGCCATCTGAGGGATTTCAGAGGACCCGATAGTTGATGACAGAAAACACGGCAGCCGTGCTGGCTTCCGGGAGGAGGTATCGTGTCTTCTCGGATCGTTGCATCGATTCATCTCTATCGGTTTGCCAGGCCGTGGTAACCTCTCGTTTAAAGACACTGGAAGAGAAAAAGGATGGTGAAGAAAACAGGTTCTTTGTTCTTGGTTGTCTGTTTCCTGCTGGCCGGCGTGGCCGCGGCGGCCTGTCCGGAGTACATCTACCACGGCGATGCCGCAGTGGCGGGCCCCAATGACGTCTACGATTCGCTGGACGGCACCTGGAACCACAACAACGGCTCAGACTAGTCCCAAAACAAGCGAATCCTCCGAGCTTGCTCGGCCGTCTCAGTCGAGTGGACCTGTCGGCATATCGTCCCCATCTCCGGCGCGCGGCCGGCTGAGATCATCGTTCCGGGTTGTCTTTGCTTCATGCGGCAGCGGCTTTCTTTGTCACCGGGGTGAACGCGGATCGTGGCATCCGTACCACGACTGCAAAGGCCGGCGTCTCAGCCAAAGCCGGCCTGGGACGTCTGCACCGCCCGGAAGAACACCGACAACCAGCGGTTCCACGACAGCAGGCGGTACACGATCCGCCGGCCCGTGCGGATGATCTGGCAGGGCAACGCGATAAACGCATGCCGGAACTGTGTGAACTCCATCTGCAGCACCGTCTGCTTCTCGGCTTGGTGCTTGACGGACCAACGTCCCTTCTCCGGAAGTCCTAAGGCAAACCACGCCTTGAGCGTCCAGGCCAGCGACGCCATCACCATGTACGCCCAATTACTCACCAGGTTGTCCACCGGCATCCGCAGGGCCTGCACGCCGTTCTTGAGCTGCTCGATCAGGTTCTCCTGGTTACAGCGTTTGTTGGCCTGCCGTACGATCTCGGCCGCTGAAGAGTGCCGATCGTTCGTGATATAGAAGAAGTAACGCACTTCGTCAAACAACAGTTGCTCGCCGCGTTCGACCGAGAGATTCTTGCGCAGCACCACCACACGATACGTCCGCCGGCACTTCGTCGGGCGATAGTCGAACTCGGCCACGTGCTCCGACTCCAAGCGAATGTTCTTGTAACGGCGCTCTTTGACGATCCGCGCCTTGACGTTCTCCGGACGTCGTCGCGGTTCGGTTCGTACGGCATACTTGGCCGGACGCGTCAGAGGCTCCCAAAGGGCCTCGGACAGGGCTTCGGCCTTCGCTTTCAGGTTCGCCATGGCGTCGATCCCGAAGACAAACCGAACGCCCTGGATATCCCAACGGTCCAGATGCTCGGTCTGGCTGAAGTCCGTGTCACCCCGCAACAGGATCTTGCCAAAGCCGGCGGTCCGGCATAAGGCAATGGCCCGATCCAGATAGGCGGCCGCCGAGGTGCTGCTGGTCGCATTGCCGCTGCGATTGACCAGGTACAGGGGCTCGCCCGTATTCGCCAGCGAGATCAGCAGCGGATGATAGCCCCACAGACCCTTGTACGACAGGTCCATGCCTTCTTTGCATTCGCCGGTGGTCGCGGTGATCGTGCCATCGGCGTCGAGGATCGCCTCCTCGAAGAAAGCCTGCCGCTGCGCTTGCCAGACCCTCGTGCGAATCGTGTTGATCGCATCCATCAACGTCTCGACATCGGCGGCCTTAAGCCGTCGGCAAAAGTCTCCGGCGGTCGTGGGATCGGGAATCCGCTGGGCCCCCAAGGCATCCAGGTAGACCTCGTCGGTGCGCAGACGTTCAAGGTCTTCCAGGCAATCCCCATGACAGAGAAGGTTATACGCCATGTTGAGCACGTGATCCGACTCGTGATACGGCAGATGGCGTTTGAGCAGATGCAGCTTCTGATCGATCGCATCAATCAGGCCGGTCCGTCGGGCCAGCAGGTGCATCGCCCCGATGCCGCCACAGGCCAGGCCCCGGGTGCGTTCGGCCAGATCATAGTGGATGTTCTTGGCGCTGAACATGGGATGCGTTTGTTCGTGCCATGCGCGGGGCTGAAGTCTTCGCGCGATTCTTTCCTTGCGTCTTCGCAGTCGTCTGGGTAAAGTCTGGTTCACTCGAAATGCCTCCTTGCGTGTGGGCAGGATCTGGTTGTCAAACCCTTCTATACGCAAGTTCTTGGGGCATTTCGAGCCCTTGTATGAAGTCTCGCACCACACAGACCGGAAAATCACGCTTGTATAGGGACTAGAACACTACCTTCGTTGCGCTTGACAGCGGTTTTAAAGGACGTCAGTTTCATCAAGATGGACTTATATAGCGACATCTTTGCAGCATGGATCTCAGGGGCGAATGGGTGATTCTGGCCGATGGTGTGCACTTTATCAGCTACTGGAGAGTTGCTCATGGGCCGTCGGTCGTGTTATCCTGAGAGTCTCGAGTCCTAAGCAGAATCCCGTGACGGTGACCAGAGACCAGTGATTCATGGCACACCGGTATAGGAGCTTAGGACGCGCCAGCACCTGCATTTCTGCGACGATGTCAACATCGTTAGGGGATAGCGCAGGTGTCGTGCATGTCAAATTGAAGGTACGCCTGTTCCCACCGCCATCCGTTTGCGAGCGCGTAGTAGACCTCGTTGATCCGGATATCCTGCTTCAACTGAGGAATCGTCGTATCTCGGCCGATCAATAGGTGCTCGATCCCGTCTGCCAATTCCCCGCCTCTCCCGTCCGCCGGGCATCCGAGTCAACTTGGTTGAGGGTTTCCTCGCCATAGAGAAGCTGACTCCCGGCGATGAAGCATATCTCGAAATTCTTCAGATCTTCCATTTCGCTTATTCGAATACGGGCTTCCATTCTGCAATAATAGTGGCGGGATACCGCGTACGCAACCGGTTAGTGACTCTCGTGAGCCGCCTTGACCACGGCGAAGAAGGCCTCCTTCGGCTGGCAGTTGCGATCGAAAAGCAGGGGAGAGCCTCCGATCCATGAGGCTCCATCATACACCCCCCAGAACGTGACGCGACTGATATCTTCCCTATGCTTGAGCAGAATAGAGAATATCTCGGCGTATTTGTCCGCAAGCCCTTCTTGGGCTTCCGCCTCATCGGCGTCGGAAACCGCAGTGTTCCGGCGGTTGATCCATCTGACATCGGCGCCCCGGTATCCGTGAGTTCGCAGGCGAATGTCCAGTTCGGTGATCATCACCTTGACGCCGGTGGCGGCCAGACTGGTGATCGCGTACTCGAGACCCTCGGCGCTGGGATGCGTCAAGCTGCCATGCAGTTGGATGCCAACGCCGTCGATGCGGATTCCCTTGGATTTCAGGTGTTTCACGAGCGAGACCGCCGCATCGCACTTGGCTCTTGACGTCTCCAGACCATAGTCGTTGTAGTACAGTTCGGCATTGGGATCGGCCTGGTGGGCCCAGCGGAAGGCGTGCTCGATGTAGTCGTATTGCTTGTCTGCGGAGCCTTCGCCAATGATCTGCAGCCATTGACTGTTCCGCAGTGTGCCGTCCCCGTTGAGGGCTTCATTTACTACGTCCCAGCCTCTGATGCGGCCCTTGTAGCGGCCGACCACGGCCTTGATGTGGTCTTCCATGCGAGTCAGAAGGGCCTCCCGCTGCAGGACGTTTCCGGAATCGTCGCGAAACAGCCACCGCGGGACTTGGCTGTGCCAGACAAGACAGTGACCGATCGGGACCATCTCGTTCGTCTCGCAG
>CAZTGH010000079.1:14980-16923 GCA_964612985.1 uncultured Pirellulales bacterium | reverse complement strand
ACTCCCACCCCTGCCCGACAAAACCGCTGCAGATCAGTGAGTGCTTACGAAATCCAGACAGACGAGGGTGCCACCCTCATTGCCGCCGCTGGCGCCGTAGAGATAACCGCCGACGAGGATCAGGCCGCCGTGGTGGTTTTGCATCTCGGTCGTGGAGTACAGTTCTTCCGCCTTGATACTCCCATCTTTATCTTTGCTCAGCTTCACCAGTCCGGCGCCTGCGCCATAAGCCGACGAGGCGAATACCATGCCATCGTGGTAGATCGGCGTTGTGCAGTTGATGCCCCAGCCGTTGGCCGGCTTGTCGTAGCGCCAGAGGAATTGACCGTCCGAGGCCACAATGCCGACGAGTGTCTTGGCGGTGAGCTGCACATACTGGCGCTGCCCTTCGACGTCGATCGCGATGACCGACGCATAGGCTGCACCAGCGCCACCGCCGGGACCTCTTCGACCGCCGCGACGGCCGCCGGAGTCACTTGACGCTTCAGATTCACCGCCCCCGCTGTCGGGTAACTTGCTTTTCCAGATCGTCTCACCGGTACGCTTGTTCAGCGCCACGAGGATCGCGTCTTCGGCGCCGGGAGTGCAGATGACCTTGTCGCCATCGACGAGGGGCGATTCCCGGTAGCTCCACATGGGCATGCGTCCGCCAAACTTCTCGGTCATGCTGATTTGCCAGAGGATCTTGCCGTCTTTGACCTGCAAACAGGCCACGTTGCCGCCCAGGCCCTCGACATAAAGCCGGTCACCATCGACGGTCGGGGTGCACGCGGGCCCTTCTTTTCCCTGCGACGACCGCTGTGCGAAAGCGGGCCCCAGGCGGCTCACCCAAAGCTCCGTGCCGTCGGCTTCAGACAGGGCCCAAACGACTTCATCCTCACCACGGTTGCCCATGCCGAAGATCCGCCCGTCGGCGACGGATGGGGCGCTGTAGCCGCCACCGAGTTCGTCGGTCTTCCAGGTCAGGGGTGGGCCCTCTTGCGGCCATACCTGGAGAAGCCCCGTGTCCGCGGACTTGCCGTCTCGGTCTTGCCCGCGCCATTGCGGCCAATCCGCCGCCAGACCGCTGCTGCCCATCAGCAACCCTACCGCTGCGGTCAATATTGCCTTGGTCTTCATTTCCTACTCCTTTCAAAAACAGGCGTCCGTTGAAAGGCCATTTTCCATGCCTCGATCAGCGTCGCCCTCTTGCGATCGCGGCCGTTCCGGAATCACCGCACCGCGACACATTTCATCCGCTTCTGGTCTCGGATCAGTAGCTTGCCGTCGGACAGCGCCAGCGGCGCCCAGTTCTGGGTCCGACCGCCCACTCTCGACGCGATGGAACCCTCTTCGGATCCGGTTCCCGCCTCGCCCAGCACCTCTGCCGAGGCCAGCGCCTTGAACCCCGACGGGTCGGGATCGATCAGATACAGCGTCTTCGAACCGTCGCTCGCCAGTATCAAACCGTCCGCCAGAATCATGCTGCCCTTGTTGAAATCGGGATCGCGTCTCGTCTTCCACAGGATCTCGCCGTCCATGCTCATGCACACCAGCCCGTCGCGGCGCCGGTTCGTTCCGTATTGCGCGTAGAAGTGACCCTCGTGCAGGATTGGGGGCTTCGTCTGATCGCCGAACTCCTCGGTCGTGAAGACTTCCTTCGTGCCATAGCTGCCGTCGGCCTTCTTCTCCACCTGGATCATCGTGGCGCCGAGTTCGTATCCGCCGACCACCAGCACGCGGTTCTCACCGGCATCGACGGCACTCGCCACGGAAATATGACAATTCCACTGGTCATATTCCCACAGGACCTTTCCCGTCAGCGGCTCTATGCCCACGATCTTGCCCAACGCCGGCGGCAGGTCCGGATGTCCGATGCGATTGGTGGACGAAGTGACCATGACAACATGGTCGTTTCCGTCGATTTGTACGACAGCCGGACTGACATAGGTCTCATTGCCCAG
>CAZTGH010000079.1:0-14880 GCA_964612985.1 uncultured Pirellulales bacterium | reverse complement strand
AGATCGAAGCACCGCAGGTTGTCGCCCACCTTGTCGTCTCGGTCGAGCAGATAGACCTTGCCGTCCTGGATCACCGGTCCGCCAAAACCGATCCCTACGTCCACCGTCCAAAGAACTTCGGGCCCACTTTCGGGCCACGAGCGTAAAATCCCCTTCTCGGGTGATGTGGAGTTTCGATCCGGCCCCAGATACTGTGGCCAATCCGCTGCCCAACTATGACAGGCCGTCAGCAACAACAAGCCTGCGGTCAATATGCCCTTGGTCCCCATTTCCTACTTCTTTCAAAAACGCATTCCGTGTAGAGGCTGTTTTTCACTATTGCACCGGGGCTCGCTACACTGCCAAAAAGGGTATGCCGGCGCGCGTGCATCCGGGATTTGGGCCTGTGGATACGTTCGCGCCGGCGCCCTTCGTGTAGGAAGCTTGTTGCTGAGTCGGGCTTGCCCGCCCCCAGACATCCGTTCTTTTGTCCTCTTCTGCATCATGGCTCTACCAGAACCGCACGCTGTGACGAACTTGAAAACCCATCCGCTGCAGTCGGCGCCTTGCCGATTTCATCCAAGGGCGGCGCCCGCCAGAGGTGCGCCTGGCCTTGGGCGTTGATCGCGGCCAGCAGCCTGCCGTCGGGCGAGAACCTCAAACCGCCTTTCATCAATCCTTCCCCCGTCAGCGTGCCGACCTCGTGCCAGGTCGCCACGTCCCACAGCTTGACCGCCTCGTCGCCCTGGCTGCCCGAAGCCAGCCGTTGCCCGTCGGGCGAAAAGGCCACGGCCTCGACCCCGATCAGATGGCCCCGCAGCACGTCCACCACCTCCCTTTGTTTCAGGTTCCACAGGTTGATCGTGCCTTCGGCGCTGCTGGTAACCAGCAGATCGCCGTCGGGCGAGAACGCCATGTCTGAAACGCCCCAAGGCTGGCGGGCCTTGACGATTTGCGTCTGCCCCGTGGCCAGATCCAGGAACGCCATCTGCCCATCGAATTCAGGAGTAACCAGCAGCCGCCCGTCGGGCGAGAGGACAGGGGCCGAACGAAACCAGGAGCCGGCACCCTCGATCGTCTGTTCCTGGATGGTTTGCAGCGACGCCAGGTCCACCAGACAGACGGTCGAGCCTCCTTTCATGGCCACCAACGTGCGATCCTCGTCGATCAGACCCACCGGGGTCATCCGCCCATCTCGGCCTCGAGGTTCCTTCAGGCTGGCTATCACCAGGCGGGTGGCCCAGTCGAGAATCCGCAATTCCCCTCGCCGGGTCCCTGCGATCACATGCGATCCGTCCGACGAGATCAGCAGTCGGTCCACGTCCTGTCCGAGCGCGGCAATGGATTCCACCTCCCGCAACGTCTCGGTCTCCCACAGGCTGACCGTCCCGTCAGCCTGGACGCTCAGTATTCCCCGCCCGTCGGGTAGAAATTCCAGCGCCGTCACCGGAACCGGCAGCGTCTCGAGCCGGTGGCGGTGCTCGATCTGCCTCTTGTCCCATCCGAAGAGCGTTCCGTCCTTGCACCCGCTGACCAGCGTATGCCCGTCGGGAGAAACCGCCACGCAATAGACCTCCGAGAGGTGCCCGTGCAGTGCGGCGGCCTCGGTTTCCGTCGGCAGGTCCCAGATACGGACCGTCTGATCGGCGCCTGACGAAACGAGCTGCGTGCCGTCGGGCGTGAACGCCAGCCCGGGCACCCACGAAACGTGTCCCGTCAGTCGCCCGATCTCCTCGCCTGATTCGGTCGAGATCAGCTTGATATAGGTCGCCATCTCGGTAAACGAAGGGCCTGCCGCCAGCATCTTGCCATCGGGCGAAATGGCCAGTGAGGCGGTACCGCCCTCGAACGCCTCCGCCTCCGTACGGTCCGCTCCGGTCAGGGTATCTGTGACGCGAATGCGCGCCCCGTCGACAAATGCTACGGCATCCCTGTGTGGCGAAAACACAGGCCGGGCCAGGGCCCACCCACGTGGCGCCCGCGGCGCCGGACGCGATTCGAGTTGCCGGCCATCGAAATCCCATGCGTGAACCGCCATGTCGTCGCCCAGAATCAGCAGCTTCGTGTCGTCCGAACTGAATGCCAGCGCCTGGATACGCCCGTCGAAGGGAAACTCCGCCTTCACCGTCCGTCCCGCCACCGTCCAGATCTGCACGCTGGATCGACGTCGGCCGCGCTCGACCGGGATCGCTATCAGCGTCCCGTCGCCGGAGAACACCAGTGCCCGTCCATTCAGCCCGGGTTCCTCGAGCCGCACCACCTCGCTGCGCCCCGTCAGGTCCCACAGCTTCACTACGCCTCCCATCGTGCTGGTGGCCAGCACCCGCCCGTTGGGCGAGATCGTCACCTCCCGGACCGCCTCGGGCTGTCTCGGGAAGGCAAACGCCGCTTCGCTGCGCGACTGGTTCCAGAAATAGCGCCATTCCCACTGGCGAAAGTCAGGCTGAGCGTCCGTAGGCTGATAGCGATTGAGCAGACCCACCACCCGTCCGTAATTGTGGGCGGCCAGCGCCTGCTGCACGAGGTTCATATCGGAGTTGTAGGCCCGCCGCAGCGCCGCCATCTGTTCCGCCTCGGCGCGCTGCCGCTGATGCGCTTCCTGATACAACGCCGACTGTGCCACCGTCCGCAATCGGCTCTGCTCGCGCTCCGCCCGGGTCGCGCGCACCGCTTGTCGCGTGCTCACCATCGCCGCCAGTACCACGATCGCCGCCACCGCCGCGATCGCCTTGTTGCGCCGCACGAACTTCCGCAGCCGATACAGCCTGCTTGGGGGCCTCGCCAGTACCGGCTCGCCGTCGAGGTAGCGCTGAATATCCATCGCCAGGCCGCTGGCGGTCTCGTAACGGCGCGTACGGTCCTTCTCCAGGCACTTGAGCACGATCCAGTCGAGATCCGTTGCCAGCAGCCGCACCAGGCGGGCCGATTCGGTTTGCCGCCTCGCGGCGATCTCCAGAAGCTCCGTCCGCCCGAGCGTCGCTACGCGCGTCGACGGGCGTGCCGGCTCCTTCTCCCGGATCGTCCGCCGGTACTCGTCCAGGCCCGTACGCAGCAGGTCCTTCGCCTCGAACGGAGTCCGCCCCGTCAGCAACTCATACAGCAGCACGCCCAGCGCGTAAATATCGGCCCGTGTATCGACATCAATCCCGCCCATCTGCGCCTGCTCGGGGCTCATATACGCCGGCGTGCCGATCAACGCCTGAAACTGCGTAAACAGCGTCGCGTCGGTCAGCCGCTGCTCCGTCGCCTTGGCCACGCCGAAGTCGATCACCTTCGGCACCGCTGCCCCATCGTGCACCTCGACCAGGATATTCGACGGCTTGATATCGCGGTGGATGATCCCTTTCTGATGGGCATGCTGAATCGCCTGGCACGCCTGGATAAACAGACGCAGCCGCCGGGCGGTGTTGAGCTTGTGCGCGTCGCAATACTCCGTGATCGGCACACCCTGCACCAGTTCCATCACGAAGTAAGGCCGGCCCGTCTCCGTCGCGCCTCCGTCGAAGACCTTCGCGATCCCCGGGTGTTCCATCATCGCCAGCGCCTGGCGCTCCGCCTCGAAACGCGCGATCACGCCCTTGGTGTCCATGCCCAGCCGGATGATCTTCAACGCCACCTTACGTCGAACGGGGCTCTCCTGCTCGGCCATGTACACGATCGCCATCCCGCCTTCGCCGATGCGTTCCAGGAGTTTATAGCGTCCGATGATGGCTCCGGGACCCTCGGTCACGCCGGAGCCATCGGCTGACATACCCGACGCCAGCGTTGGGGTATCGAGGAGGCCATCCTCGATTTCGTTGGCTTCGAGCAGCGATCGGACGCGGTTCAGCAGCTTGGGCCGACCGGCGCAGACCTTCTTCAGGTGCGCCTCCCGCTCGCCTGCCGACCCAAGCGAGAGAACCGAAAGGAATATCTCGCGTTCACTGTGTTTGCCGTCACTGACCATGATAAAACCCCTGATCTTCTATTCCTTACCGCGTAATCCGCGCCCCCCATACCCCAGACAAAATCCGACCCACCCCCGAGAAATCTCAAAACCACCCCAAAATCCCCCTTTATCGCAGCCGTTGTAGGTCGTGCGTCCCCGCACACCTTCTCCACCAGCGCATAGAGCGTGCACCGCACACCAAATGGGTGGCAGCCTCAAGCCCGACGGGCTTGGGGATGGCGGACATGATGACCCTTTGTTTGCCCGCGCACGCCCACGTTCCGCGCCATCCCCCAGCGCGTAGGGTGTGCAGTGCACACCATATCTTCCGGCATGAGAATCATCATCACCCCGGTGCGCCCCGTCCTCACGCGGCATTCCATGCAGGACAGGCGTTTAAGATGGTTGTGTGCCCGTGCCTTTGTTGACCGCCAGCCGCAGCCATGCCCGGGCATACGCCCAATATGCATCCGCGGTGTTGTGCGAGATCCCCAGCGCCCGCGCCGCCTGCTCCCCGGTCAACCCCGCGTAAAAGCGCAGCTTCACCAACTCCGCCACCTCCGGATCCGCCTCCGTCAGATGCTCCAGTGCCTCATCCAGCGCCAACAGGTCGTCGATCGCCATCTGCCGCTCGTCCACCAGCATTACGTCCTCGAATTCCACCCGCTGCTGACCGCCGCCCCGTTTGAGACTTTTCTTCCGGCGGGCGCCGTCGACCAGGATCCGGCGCATCGCCTGCGCCGCCGCCGCGAAAAAGTGCCCCCGGCTGCGCCAGTCCTGGTCCCGCTCGCCCACCAGACGCAGATACACCTCATGTACCAGCGCCGTCGCCTGGAGCGTCTGCCCGGGCGCTTCACGGCCCAGCTTCTGCGACGCCAGCATCCGCAATTCCGCATAGACCAGCGGCAGCAACTCGTCCGCCGCCCTCGGATCGCCTCGTTCGATCGCGTGCAGAATCTGTGTTACGTCAGTCATCGTGCCTCATCGGATATCGCCTTTCGATTGCCATCCCGCGCCGTTCTACCGTCCCCACGCCCAAAAAGCAACCCCTGTAGGCCCTGCATGCCCGCGCGACTCGATGCGTGGTGCGTAGGGTGCTCCGCACATCTTCACCTCTCATCGCCAACCGCGGCCCGTGCGTCCTTGCACGACTTCTTCCCAGCCCCCATCGTCTCGCAACCGGTGCGGTTGGTGAACAGATAGAGCTGTTGCTCCTTGATCCGGTTCTCCATCTCGCCGCGTCCACGGTAGTCGTATTCGTAGAACCGGGCGGCCGCAGGCTCGTCGGCGCCGATACTGGTGACGTCGAACCGGACGATGACCTCCTGGCGAATCGAGGCTTGAAACGTCAGAGCGTTGTGCGTACACTGTGCCTTCACGGCTGACCTTACTGTCCTGGTGATAAGATGCTTCTGACTGTAAACTTATTGGAGAAGTCGATGACGAAAAGAGCGGTTTTCTCTGCGATGCTGTTGTGTCTGTTCGTTTTGGGATCACTCGGCTGGGCGGGGGATTGGCCTCAATGGCGTGGGCCGGATCGGGATGGCGTCTGTGAGGAAACCGGGCTGCTTCAGCAGTGGCCCCAGGGCGGTCCCAAGCTGCTGTGGGAACTGGCGGGGATGGGGAAGGGGTACTCGACGGTTTCTATTCTTGACGGCAGGCTGTATTCGATGGGCGATCGCGAAGTGGGCGGCGAGACGGCTCAGTATGTCTACGCCTACCACCTGGAGACGCGCGATGAACTGTGGGCGACGAAGATCGGACCATCCCACCAGGACGGCCCGCGCTGCACCCCGACCGTGCAGGATGGGTTCGTGTATGCCATTGGCACCAGCGGCAATGTGGTGTGCCTGGCGCTCGATGACGGTAAGCTCATCTGGTCGAAGAACCTGCTGGACGACCTGGGCGGAGCGAGCAATCCGCGATGGAAGTTCAGCGAGTCACCTCTGATCGACGGGGACAAGCTACTTTGCACGCCCGGCGGGCACCAAGCGGCAATCGCGGCTCTCGACAAGAAGACCGGCGCGGTGATCTGGACGGCGTCGATGCCTGACATCGGGCCCAACGGTCGCGAAGAGGCGGGGTATTCGTCGATCATGGTCAGCCACGGCGCGGGCGTCAAGCAATACGTGCAGTTGACCAACGAAGGGCTGATCGGCGTTGCGGCCGACTCGGGCGAATTTCTCTGGGGCTACAACCGCGTCGCCAACCGCGTGGCGAATATCTCGACGCCTGTGATCGAAGGGGACCACGTCTTTGTCTCGACGGCGTACCAGACCGGTTCGGCGCTGTTGAAGCTGGTGCCCGACGGTGGCGGGGTCAAGGCGGAGGAAGTCTACTGGCTCGACCAGGATACCTTCCAGAATCACCATGGCGGGTTCGTCCAGGTGGGCGACTACATCTATGGCGGTCACGGGCATAACCGAGGCGAGCCCACGTGTCTGGAGATGAAGACGGGCAAGGTGAGGTGGCATGCCGATCAGCTCGGCAAGGGTTCGGGATGCGTGCTGTATGCCGACGGTTGTCTGTACTTCCTCTACGAGGACGGCACGGCGGTCCTGGTCGAGGCGACGCCCGAGAGATACAACCTCAGGGGCACGTTCAAGCTGCCCGCGCGGCCCACGGCTACGGGAACGGCCTGGCCTTACCCGGTGATCTCCGACGGCAGGCTGTACCTCCGGCACGCGGACGTGTTGTTCTGTTACGACGTGAAAGCCAAGTGACATCCAATTAGGGGGCTCCTCCATGAAAGCGGCAGTCATTCACGAAAATGGCGGATTGGACGTGGTGCGTGTGGAGGAGGTCCCTGAGCCCAAGGCGGGACCCGGTGAGGTCGTCTTGAAGGTCGCGTACGCGGGGCTGAATCATCTGGACATCTGGGTGCGCAAGGGCCGACCGGGGACGTCGTTGAGCGGCACACACGTCCTGGGCTCCGATGCGGTGGGCGTGGTGGATGAACTTGGCGACGGGGTCGAGAACGTCCAGGTCGGCGATGAGGTGATCGTGAATCCCGGGTTGAGCTGCGGGCATTGCGAGTTCTGCGCGCGAGGTCAGCAGAGCGAGTGTATGTCGTTTGGGATTTTGGGTCTCAGTCGGGCGGGGACGTTTGCCGAGCGGGTAGCGGTGCCGGCGTGGAACCTGTGGCCCAAGCCCTCGCATCTGTCTGGCGAGGAGGCTGGGACGTTGGCGTTGGCTTCGGTCACCGCCTGGCGCATGCTGATGACGCGAGCGCAGGTCAAACCGGGCGAAAGCGTGTTGATCCACGGCATCGGAGGCGGCGCGGCTCTTTTCGCGCTGCGGTTTGCCAAGCTGATCGGCGCCGAGGTGATTGTGACCTCGTCGTCGGACGAGAAGCTGGCCCATGCCGGCAAGCTGGGGGCCGATCACGGGATCAACTACCAGAAGCAGGACGTAGCGGAGCGGGTCAAGGAGATCACGGGCGGACGCGGGGTGGACGTGGCGGTCGACAGCGTGGGGGCTTCGACATGGCCCTTGGATTTCGCCTCGGTCCGGCGGGGCGGACGGATCGTTACCTGCGGCGTCACCACCGGTCCCAAAGCGGAGACGAACCTCCAGGCCCTTTACTGGAACCAGTTGACGGTTCTCGGTTCGACGATGGGATCGAACGAGGACTTCCGCCAGATGCTCCGTGCGGTGACGGTCAATCGGATCAAATCTGTGGTCGACGAGGTCTTCCCCCTGGACGAGATGCCACAGGCGATGGCGAAGATGGAGGAGGGCAGACAATTTGGGAAGATTGCCCTTCGGGTGTCGCGGTAGGCGGGGAGGGCAGAAAGACCGAACAAAGACTTGGTCGCGGCATATAGATACGGATGATTGACCTTGGTTTGTAATAAGGAGGTTCGATATGTCCGCGACCGCTTCGACCATGTTGCCGCTGAGCACGAAGGCGGCCGATTTCCGTTTGCCCGACACGCGGGGCAAAATGGTTTCTCTCTCCGATTTCGACGACGCCGAAGTGCTGGTGGTCGTTTTCATGTGCAATCACTGCCCGTTCGTCAAGCACGTCATCGACGATTTCGTCGATCTGGCGAAGGAATATCAGAAGCGTGGGGCGGCCTTCGTCGCGATCAGTTCCAACGACGCGGATACCTATCCGGACGATCGTCCGGAGCTGATGGCGAAACTCGCAAAGCAGAAGGGCTTTACGTTCCCGTACCTGTACGACGAGACGCAGGAGGTGGCGAAGGCGTATCATGCGGCGTGCACGCCGGACTTCTACGTTTTCGACAAGGATCGCGAACTGGTCTACCGGGGCCAGATGGATGACAGCCGGCCGGGCAACGGCGTCCCGGTTACCGGCGAAGACTTGCGCGCGGCACTGGACGCGGTGCTGGAAGGCGAACCGGCGCCGGGCGAGCAGAAACCGAGCATGGGCTGCAACATCAAGTGGAAGAGCGGCAGCGCGCCGGATTACGCCTGATCGGCGCCCGCGCAGGCTTTGTCTGCCGCGAAAGGGAGAAATCTGGTGAGAGCGATGCGGCATTGCGTGGCCGTGATGCTTCTTGTTGTCACGGCGGTGTCTTCCCTTGGGGCAGCGGAGCCTGTCACGGACGCGAATGTGCCTGCGACATTGCAGGATTATTTGCGATTTGCCGCTCGCAACAATGCGGGGCTGGAGGCGGCTTTCGAGGAGTGGAAGGCGGCGGTCGAGCAGGTGCCGCAGGCGAAGGCGTTGCCCGATCCGCGCTTCACCTATGGCTACTTCATCGACGAGGTCGAGACGCGGGTCGGTCCGCAGGAGCATCGGCTCAGTCTCATGCAGGTGTTTCCCTGGTTCGGCACGATCGCGGCGCGGACGGACGCTGCGTCTGCCAATGCCCAGGCGGCGTATCAACGATATCAAGCCAAGAAGCTCGACGTCTTCTACGACGTCAAGGACGCGTTCTACGAATATGTCTACCTGCGACGCGCCATCGCGATTGCCGAGGACAACGTCGATCTCCTGCGGCACTTCGAGGAGGTGGCCCGCACCAAGTACACGACCGCTACCGCGGGTCATCCTGATATCATCCGCGCCCAGGTCGAACTGGCGACGCTTCAGGACAAGCTGGTCGCGCTGGAGGAGATGCGCGCGCCGATCGTAGCGCGACTGAACGCGGCTTTGAACCGGCCGACCACGGAGTCGCTGCCCTGGCCTGAGTATGAGAGACACGAACCGGTGGAAGTGGATGCGTCCGAGGTGCTGGCGGTTCTGCAAAGGCAGAATCCTCAGTTGCAGGCGCTCGATTTCGAGATCGAAGCGGCGCGGAGTCGGATCGAGTTGGCGAAGAAGGAGTTCTATCCCGAAATCGGTGTGGGCGTCGACTGGATCATGACAGGCGACGCCATCTCGCCCGGCGTTCGCGACAGTGGCAAGGACCCCGTCATTCTGATGTTCAACCTCAATGTGCCGATCTGGCGCAAGAGCTACTCGGCGGCTGAATTGCAGGCGCGGGCCCAAAGCCGTCGGGCCCTGCGTCAAAGGCAGGATATGGAAAACAACCTCCTGGCGCGTGCCCAGAGAGCTCTTTACGACTTCGAGGACAGTGGGCGAAAGCTGGTGCTGTACGATGAGATCCTGGTGCCCAAGGCGGAAGAGCTGGTGGGGGCCTCGGAGACAGCGTACACAGCCGGGACGATCGATTTCCTGAGCCTGATCGACGCGGAGCGGATGCTGCTGCGATTCAGCCTCGAGCGAGAGCGGGCGCGAACCGATCAGCGTCAGCAGCTGGCGCAATTGGAGATGCTGGCGGGAACGGAATTGGCGGGGTTCGGGGGCGATTGATCGCATGAGCTACCAGATTGACCGGGTAGCATCGAACAAAAATCCCACTGAATCAGTATAGATTTTGGTTCAAGTGGAAGGAGTACTCATATGCCATCCAGGCAGGGGACCATACGGCTGATCAAGTGGGGGATTGGCATCCTGGCGCTGATTGCGGTGGGTTTCCTGCTGGGGTATCTGGCTTTCTCCGGAGAGCGGACCTCGGCTGCCGTTCCGGGAGTCGATGAGGACGAGGGCTCGCAACAATGGTACTGCTCGATGCACCCGCAGATCATTCGGGAGGGGCCTGGTTTGTGTCCGATCTGCGAGATGGACCTGATCCGGATGCCCGAGGACATGGCAGAGAAGGCTTCGCCCAGGGAGTTGGCAGTTTCGGAAGCGGCGGCTGAATTGATGGAGATCCAGACGACGCCGGTCGAGCGACGCGCAGCGGCGGTCGACGTTCGCATGGTGGGCAAGGTCGATTACGATGAGACGCGCGTCAAGGCGATCACCGCCTGGGCGCCGGGGCGAATCGACCGACTCTTTGTTGACTTCACCGGCACCCGCGTGGCCAAGGGCGACCACCTCGTGAACTTATACAGCCCGGAGTTGATCAGCGCGCAGGCGGAACTGCTGCAAGCCGCGAGGGCCGCTTCGCGAACGGGAGAGGAAACGTCGGAATACCTGAGGGGTTCCACGCAGGCGACGCTGGAGGCCACGCGCGAAAAGCTGCGTCTGCTGGGCCTTCGAGCGGAGCAGATCGAGAGCATCGAAGAGACGGGCGAGCCGGTGACGCACGTGACGATCTATTCGCCGATCGGCGGCATCGTGATCGAAAAGACCGCTACCGAAGGGATGTACGTCAGCACCGGCAGCCATATCTATACGGTGGCGGATCTGTCGGAGGTCTGGGTGATGCTCGACGCCTACGAGTCGGACCTGCCCTGGATTCGCTACGGTCAGGAGGTGAGGTTCACCGCGGAGGCGTTCCCGGGCGAGGTTTTTGCCGGTTGGATCAGCTTCATCTCGCCGACGCTCAATCCGAAGACGCGGACGGTCAAGGTCCGCGTCGAGGTCAGCAATGCCGACGAACGGCTCAAGCCCGACATGTTCGTCCGCGCGGTGGTGGAGTCCATGGTCGCCCAGGAAGGCAAGGTGATGGACCCGAACATGGCGGGCCAGTGGATCTGTCCGATGCACCCGTCGGTGGTGGCTGATGAAGCGGGGGACTGCACCATCTGCGGGATGGATCTGGTGACGACGGAATCGCTGGGCTATGTGGCCGCCGAGCCGGCCGAGCAACTTCCTCTGGTGATTCCTGCCTCGGCGCCGCTGATCACAGGCAAACGCGCCGTGGTGTACGTGGCGGTGCCCGACCGCGAGTACCCGACGTTTGTGGGACGCGAGGTCGTTCTCGGACCGCGAGCGGGCAACTGGTACATCATCGAAGAAGGGCTGGCCGAAGGCGAACGGGTGGTGACCAACGGCAACTTCAAGATCGACTCGGCATTGCAGATTCAGGCCAAGCCCAGCATGATGAACCCCCAAGGCGGGGCGATGCCAAGCGGGCATCAACACGGAGGAGAGATGGCGACGCAGGAGGCGCCGGCGCCGGGAACACCGGAGGCGATTCAGCCGACGTGCCCTGTGATGGGCGGACCGATCGATCCGAACGTCTACATCGATTACAAGGGCAAACGGGTTTACTTCTGTTGTCAGGGCTGCGATGACCAGTTCCTGGCCAATCCGGAACGCTATCTCGACAAGCTGCCGCAGTTCAACGATCCGAACGATGCGGCGGACAGCGAAATGAACCACACCGAACACGAACCGTGAGAGTTCACGGTTCCTTCTGAAAGGATGATGACGATGAATGAACGCATGCGATTTTCCGTAAGAGCCTTGATGGCTTTGGGCCTGGTGCTCAGCGTGGTAGTTCTATTCTCCGGTTGCCGAGAAGAACAGCCGATGGCAAGCCACGATCATGCGGGTCACGATCACGGCGGACACGACCATGCCACGATGGAAGAGTCGGCCGCTGAGCAGACCCCAACTGAAGCGGGCGATCCGGTGGTGGCCTCCACCGAACAAACGACCTGTCCCGTAATGGAAGGCAACCTCATCAACAAGGACATCTTCGTCGAGTACAAGGGCAAGAAGGTGTACTTCTGCTGTGAAGGGTGCGACGACGCGTTCCTGGCCGATCCCGAGAAGTATGTCTCGAAACTGCCTCAGTTTAGCGACTAATCCGTAGGGACGGGTGTCCATGGACGAAAAGCAGCGGGACATTCATGCCGACCCGAGCTTGTTGGACCGGACGATTCGATTGTGTCTGGAGAACAAGCTCGTGGTGGTATTGCTGGTCCTGTTGTTCGTGGGGTGGGGGCTGATGGTGGCGCCGTTCGATTGGGACCTGGCGGGTCTGCCGAGGTCGCCGGTCCCGGTGGACGCGATCCCGGATATCGGGGAGAACCAGCAGATCGTGTTCACGGAGTGGATGGGAAGGTCGCCACAGGATGTGGAGGACCAGGTGACCTATCCGCTCACGGTGTCGCTGCTGGGCCTGCCCGGCGTGCGGACGATTCGCAGCTATTCGTTCTTCGGCTTCTCGACCATCTATGTGATCTTCGAGGAGGACGTCGAGTTCTACTGGTCGCGGAGCCGGGTGCTGGAGAAGCTCAACAGCCTGCCGTCGGGGACGCTTCCCGAGGGGGTGCAACCGGCACTGGGGCCCGACGCGACGGCACTGGGGCAGGTGTTCTGGTATACGCTGGAGGGGCGGGACCGGGACGGCGAGCCGGCGGGCGGCTGGGACCTGGACGAACTACGGAGCATCCAGGACTGGTACGTACGCTACGCGCTGATGGGCGCCGAGGGGGTCAGCGAGGTCGCCTCGGTCGGTGGTTTTGTGCGCGAGTACCAGATCGACGTGGACCCCGATGCGATGCGGGCCTACGGCGTAGGTCTCGATGATATCGTTCAGGCGGTGAAGAGTTCCAACATCGACGTGGGCGCGCGCACGATCGAGATCAACAAGGTCGAGTACGTCATTCGCGGTCTCGGTTTCATCGAGCAGCTCTCCGATATCGAGCGGACGGTGATCAAGGTCAACGACAACGTCCCGATCTTCATCAAGGACATCGCGAAGGTCTCGCGGGGTCCGGCTTTACGGCGGGGGGCGCTGGACAAGAGCGGCGCCGAAGCGGTGGGGGGCGTGGTCGTCGTTCGTTATGGATACAATCCGCTCGCGGCCATCCGGAACGTCAAGGCGCAGATCGAGCAACTGGCGCCGGGTCTGCCCGAGAAGGTTCTGGAAGACGGGACGGTTTCGAAGGTCACCATTGTTCCGTTCTACGACCGGACGGGTCTGATCTACGAGACGCTGGGCACCCTTCAGGCGGCGCTGACGGAAGAGGTGCTCGTGACGATCATCGTGGTCATCGTGATGGTGGTGCACCTGCGCAGCAGCGTCCTGATCAGCGCGCTGCTGCCTCTGGCGATCCTGATGTGCTTCATTGCGATGAGACACGTCGGTGTCGATGCCAACATTGTGGCGCTGTCCGGGATTGCGATCGCCATCGGGACCATGGTGGATATGGGCATCATCATCTGCGAGAACATCCTGCGCCGTCTCGACGAGGCGCCGGAAGGGACGAACACGCTGGAGGTGGTGTACCAAGCGTCTGCGGAGGTCGGCAGCGCGGTGGTGACCGCGGTGGCGACGACGATCGTGAGCTTTTTGCCGGTCTTTACGATGACGGGGGCGGAGGGCAAGCTCTTTCGGCCATTGGCCTTCACCAAGACCTTTGCGTTGGTAGCGTCGATTATCGTGGCACTGACGATCATCCCGCCTGCGGCGCACGTGCTGTTCACGTGGAAGCCCGCCTGGAGCAGGCTGCGACGCTACGTGCTGGGCGGGGTTCTGCTGGCGCTGGCGGTCGCAGCGGCAGTGGTGCTGGCGTGGTGGATCGGGGTCATCGTTGCGGCAATCGCGCTCTATCACCTGACGCGCGACCGGCTGCCCTCCAGAGCGAGAAGCGCGGCGCCTTTGCTGGCGAACGCGCTGGCGGTGATCTTCGTGGGCATCATTCTCACCGAGCACTGGCTGCCCGTCGGTCCGGTCGCAGGGTTTGTGCGCAACTTCGTGTTCGTGGCGCTACTCGTCGGAGGGCTGCTGCTGTTCTTCCGCATTTTTCAGCATTTCTATCCGACGATCCTGGCCTGGTGCCTGGAGCACAAGATCGCGTTTCTGAGTCTGCCTGTACTGACGGTCCTTCTCGGGCTGATGGTCTGGCGCGGGTTTGCGGGCGTGTTCTTTTTCGTGCCGGAGTCGCTGAGGGACAACCGCGTCTGGGCGTCGGCGGAAGAGAGCTTTCCGGGATTGGGCAGGGAGTTCATGCCCGCGCTGGACGAGGGTTCGTTTCTGTATATGCCGACGACGATGCCTCACGCGTCGATCGGCGAAGTGCTGGACGTGCTGGCCAAGCAGGACATGGCGTTCCAGGCGATTCCGGAGATCGAATCGGTGGTGGGCAAGCTGGGGCGGGTGGATTCGCCTCTCGATCCGGCTCCGATTTCGATGATCGAGACGGTCATCAACTACAAGACGGAATTCATCACCGATGCTTCGGGTCATCGCCTGCGGTTCGAGTATGATCGTGACGCGGGCGAGTACGTACGCGACGAGGAAGGCAATCTGATCCCCGACCCCGACGGCAGGCCTTACCGGCAGTGGCGGGACCATATCCGCAGTCCCGACGACATCTGGGACGAGATCGTCGAGGCGGGCAAGATCCCGGGCACGACCAGCGCGCCGAAACTCCAGCCGATCAGCGCCCGGCTGGTGATGCTTCAGAGCGGGATGCGGGCGCCGATGGGGGTCAAGGTCAAGGGGCCCGATCTGGAGGCGATCGATAAGGTGGCGATCGAGATCGAGCGGCTGCTCAAGGAGGTTCCGAGCGTCGAGCCGGCGGCGGTGATCGCCGACCGCGTGGTGGGCAAGCCCTACTTGGAGATCGACATCGATCGCGAGCGCATCGCCCGGTACGGCATCAGCGTGCAGAAGGTCCAGGATGTGATCGAGGTGGCGATCGGGGGCAAGCGGTTGACGACCACGGTCGAAGGCCGGCAGCGATACGGCGTGCGGATTCGCTATCAGCTAATGTTTTTAATTGAGTATAAAGATACTGTCGGGTTGGTCAAC
>CAZTGH010000078.1:0-16957 GCA_964612985.1 uncultured Pirellulales bacterium | reverse complement strand
GGCACCTTCTTCTCCGGCCTGATCGACGACATCCGCATCTACAACCGCGCGGTGAGGCCGTAGTATTCTATTCCATGCGACCTGCAGCAAAGGGCTGGCAGAATCGCAGGTAGTCACGCCGTGTCTTTTTCACATTCTGGCCTTGGCGAGGGACCAACCCAAGCCGCGAAGCGCGCAACAGGCGCGCCACAAGGCGATTCGTTTCGCCTTCGGCCTGCATCATAAGTCCAGTAGCATGTCTTCGGGCTTGGCCGATAAGCAACCTTGCGGTTGTAGTCCGGTTGTAAGTGAACACGGAAAAAAGGACGCACCCTGAGCCACAGAGAACTCGACGATCTCCCGGTTGCGTTAGCCTGCGGTATAACTCGGGGCGGTCTGGTCGTCCAAGGCCATCATATCGATCCCTGTGCCCACGAGCAACTTATGAGTTTCCAGGTCGTTGCTGCGTACCACGCAGAGAATGGCTTGAGCAAGCTACGTTGCCGAGCATGCTCTTGTCACGGCTTGAGAAGGTGCTGGTAGCAATCCTTCAGGGCGATGAGCTGCTGTTCCTGCTCGGCGCTGAAATGGCCCTTGCTGTGGGCGTATGTGTCCATCCAGGTGAACAGCCGCTCGAGACAGTCCTCGCCCAGCGGGGTATGGATGTGCTGATGGATGGGGTCCTGCGAGAGCAGTACGAACAGCTTGCTCTGGCGGGCGACGCCGTCGCCCGGAAAGGACCTGTCTTTCTCGAAAGCAAGTTTCTCCAAATCGTTCCCGGCGAAGGTGATGAGGGTCTGGTAGGAGTTCCGCTCCGTCAGATCGAATTGAGCCGCCTTGACGTCGGGGCTGCCGGGGCTGTGACATTCAACGCAACTGCGGTCCAGTACAGGTTGCACGAGACGGTCGAACTGTAGCGGCCAGGAGCCCTCAGGGCCCGGGCGCAGCTTCGAGGGACCTCGTCCGGATGCCAGCGGCCTCGCGCCCGTCGTTGGAGCCTGATCGCGAGACTCGTGGCAGCCGATGCAGGAGAGCGTCTGGCCGGGCAGGACATACGTGAGCGATCGCATGGTCTGCACCGCCATGCCCCGCTCATCGAGGGCTTGGAAGAAGATAGGGATGCCGGAGGGGACCCGCACGTAGGCGGAACCGTCCGGCTCGATGGGTGCGGTCCCAAGCACGTACTTGCCAGGGTCCTCGGCCGAGACACCGATGGACGGCCGATTCATCTGCGGCTGCACTTTCGGAGGTACCGCGACCACACGAAGCCGCTTGATAGAACCCCGCACGACGCCGGTCAGACCCTGGTAGACATCCTGGACGAGGAAATTGCCCTCCTGGACGCCATCCCAATCCACTTCAGACGGCTGCACAGGAGGCTTCCTTCGCGGCCGGATCGGGATCGGGTACATGCTGGAGATCGTCTCGTCCCGATACAGCAGTTCGAGGTTGCCGAAGCGATCGCACAGATAGATGCCCATCGCGTTGACGGGGTTGCGAGCGTCCTTGACCTGGGCACTGCCCGCGTGCGGCGGAAGCCTGTGCGTGCTCCAGCCCACCAGATACACGTCCTCCGAGAGCGGATAGGGGCTTGCGTAATACGTCTCATGCCAGGCCTCCGTCTCGGGGAAGGGCACTTCGGGCGTCAATCGCGTCAACGGGGCCTCATCTTCGTCGCCCAGGCTGCGATCCAGCAGGGTGAGCGTGCCCCCTTCGATGGAATGATGAGCGGCGCCGGTGAAGAGGATTTTCGTTGAATTCGGGATCGAACGGGCCTCCGAGACAACCTGCGGCTTGACCGTGTAGTTGCCGTAAACGAGCTGCGGGTTCGTGCCGTCCTGGTTGACGGACCAGAGGCTGAAGAAATCCCCGTTGAAGCGGTCGATGTAGTCCCATCGCGTATAGAGAATGCGTCCATCCTCAGCGATGGATGGGTTGTACTCGAACGTCTCGAAGGCTGAGATCGGTCGGATGTTGTGCCCGTCGGCGTCCATGACATGCAAGGTGTAGACGGCGCAGGGTCGCTTATTGTCCCCGCCGCAGCGGACATAGCTGTCGGGCAGCGTCTGCGTGAGGGTCAGGGCGGTATTGGCTGTGGTGCACTGGAGGAACGTCCCCTTGCGCGTGGAGAGAAAGACGATCTCGCCGCTCGGCAGATAGCGGGCGTCGAAGTCGTCGTATCGACCGCGCGTGAGCTGGCGGACGCCCGTGCCGTCAAGATTCATCTCATAAATCTGATAGAACGCATCTTGGGGCAGTTTCGTCTTATCCACCTTCTCCAGGTCCGAGACATGGGGATAGTAGCGGCAATAGGCGAAGAGCACCCGTTTGCCGTCGTAAGACAAATCGGGGCGAAGGAAGTTGCCATCGGCCCACCCTTGCGTGAGGCATCGCACGCGGGGTGTTGGCCCCTTGAAGTCCTCAAGGATGTAGACGCCGCCGCCGGGCCGAGACCACCAGCCATAATACTGGTCGGAGATGTGCGGCAGGGTGCCGGGAGCGCGTTTAACGAAAAGGATGCGATCGAAATCGAGAAGTGGATTTGCCAAGGCCATCTCGCGAATGGCCCACCGTATCTGGAGGTATGATTCCTGTCTGCGGTCGGTATCTGTAAGGGCGGCCATCTTCTCCAATGGCGCAGCATCGACTCCCGCTTCTCGGAGGTGATTGGCGAGCCTCAGTCCTCGCCCTAGAATCAGATCGACGGGCGTGTCGGACTCTGTGTGGCGGTGCTTTCGCGACCACTGACTGATAGAGCCTTGGGTGCACGGCTTGCCGACAGCGATGTTCCTATCGGCGCCGACGGAATAGACTTCGACCTCGTCCAGGTGGAAATAGTCTCTGCCGGGCAGTTGCAGCCTGACGAAACGGGCGGCAACGCCACCGAGCGCCACCGTGAGAGGCTTGCCGTCGGCGTGGCCAAAGAACGTTGTGCCATTGTGCTGATAGACCTGCCGGAAGTCCTTTCCGTCGGTTGAGACCAGGACGACCAGACGGGCGGCCCGCTCGGCAAAGTCGGTCCGATTGTACACGCGCAGATGATCCAATTCGTAGCACGCGCCCAGATCGACCTGCCACCACGGGCGATCCTCATGCTCTGTGTGGAAGCCCCATTGGCCGTCTTTGATCCCGTCGCACGCTCCGGCGGCGTCCTGCTCCCGTGTGACGGGCAACTCCGGGGTGCGAAGCCGATCTTGCAGCCTCCAGTCGGCCTCGATCAGGTCTCTGGAGACCATTGAAGACGCGCTCGATACACCCGCAAGCAGCAGGATGAACACGGCCGTCCGACGCCTGTTTCGCAGTTGCCATAGTTCCATGACCATGCCCCGTACACTTTCAACGGGCGAAACACCCGTGGTCCTCTTCCTCTCGTTGCAGCTTTCCGGTCATGCGGTCGCGTTGCGCTTACAGAGACAAAATGTACGCCGCCAGATCGGAGATCTCCTCCTCGGACAGATCGGAGGTCTTGCCGTGCTTGTCATGGCGGTTATGCATCGTCAAGACCTCTTCAATCGTCTTTGCGCGGCCGTCGTACAGGTAAGGCGCTGTCCGCCAGACTTCAATCAATGGAGGCGTCACGAACTCCGTGATACCGCGCTCATCCGGCCCCAACCCAACGTCATGCAGCTTGCCATCCGTGTAGTACCGGTCCGAATGACAGGCGGCACAGTTGGCCTGCTCGAACAGTGTCTTACCGCGCAGCGCCGATGCGCTGAGCATTTCGTTTTCACGAGAAGGACTCGGCACCGGACGCAGGGCCTTCAGGTAAGCATCGACTGCAGCGGGAACGTCTTCAGGCACGACCAAGAACTGAATGAATCGAAAGCCCGCCCGTACAGCGATCTCGGCGCGATCCCGAACCCCGGTGATCATCACCGGCGGTGTCGCGTGGGTGTGCAGCATACTGCGGCTGTTCTTGGGGTTGCCGATTCCGTCGTTCAACAGATCCCAGTTCAGGGCATCCGTGCGGCCGTCTGGATGACAACTGGCACAGCTTTGCCATTGCTGGAAGCACAGAGTCGCATCATGAAAGACAATCTGCCCGCGACGGACCTGGCACGGCTCGGCCGATGGGCCCAGCGCCATCGAGGTGGCCGTCACGGGCACCTCATCCAGATCCACCCAGGCCAGACTGTCGCTGAAATGCTCGGCCACCATGATCATATGACCCGCTGCCGCGACGCCTCGCGGGCCTTTGCCCGGCAACGGTACACGCCGACGCGTGCCGACAAGAAAGCCCAGGTCGTTTGGTACATCTTCCAAACTGATGGAGACGTCACTGACCCGATCACCGCCAGCGACGCGATCGACTTTCTCATGCAGCGCCTGCCGGTCGATCACACTCAGCTCATGCGTGCCGGAATGAGCGACCACGATGGTTCGACCGTCCGTCGTACAGACGATTCCCCACGGATTGGCGGCCCCCAAATCCACATCGTCCAGCAGAACCGTGGTCAGCCACCGGCGCTCGTTCAGGTCAATGATGCTCAAGGCGCTGGTGTTCATCCAACCGCGCTCCACCTGCGTCGTCGGTACACCGAAGCGGCCCAGCGTATGGGGAACATACGCAAACCGGTCGTCCGGCGAAATGCAGAGGTCGCGCACGCCTGTCGAACCATTGGGCAGCAGCACAGAGGCGGCGATCTCCAACGAGTTTGTGTCGATCAGATCGACCCTCGCGGCCACATGATCGCTGACCGAAGTCTGAGCCGCAAGGTGATGGCCCACAACCAGTATCGCACCATCGGAGGTCAGCGCGGCAGCAATCGGCTCGCGCCCGACCGCAATCCGACGGCGCACGTTGCGCATCGGGATATCATACGCAATCACTTCATTGTCGAATCGGTTACAGACAAACAGCGTTTGACCGTCCGCAGACACAACCGGCGCGACCGGCGTATGCCCGGCCGCCAATGTGAAGTCGATCCTTTCTGCGTTCGTATCGATCACGGCCACCTGTCCGGCGTCCAGTCCACACGTGACAAACAGTCGATTCCGAGCCGCATCCAACGCCAGATCTGAAGGCGCTGCAGCCATCGCAACAGAACCGACGATTTTCTGGGATGCCGGATCGACCATGTCAACGCGCCGTCCCGTGTGTTGGACCACATAGACCCGATCACCATCCGGCGAGACCGCCACCGCCAGCGGCGAGCCGTACGGATAGTCCTCGCCCAGTGGCAACCCTTCGATGCTCAAAGGAGCCGCCGAGCGTTGGACCGGCGCACCGGCGTACAAGAATCCCACCGTCAAACACACGATGCCGACGAAGCTCGTCATCCCGTACCCGACGCGGAGGATGCACCGAGGTATTGCCCCACCTGCATGTTCTTTCATGGCCCGTTTTCCTTAACCATTCGATCAGTGCCCGGCGTCGGTGCACTCATTCAATACGCTTCGATTGACGTCGCTGTCGTACAGCTTTCCACCTGTTCGTATGGTTTCACGGTAACGCTGTTCGATCTTCCGCCGATGTTGGTACTTCTGCTCTCGCCAGAGGTCAATGCCGCCGAGCTCAAAGCCTTCCATGCCTACATCGGGATTGTTCGCCAGATTCTCTTTGCCGGCCCGTATAATGTCCAGCGCTTCGACGTACTGGGGCGTCCCCACGCTCTCAAAGCTCTCCAGGATTGGACTGTGTTCGGGACGGTCGAAACTCACCAGCGGACCTTGATTGCTCGCATGACCGAACTGACGCCCCAGATCCCGGCCTGCCAATTCACCTAATCGAGTGACGTGGAGGTTGCCTATCGGCGAACGACCGCCAGGGTTGTTGGGATATGAGGTGGCATAGTCGGGATAGAATACCGCGTTCAGATCGATCCACGTGACAATGCGGTCAAAGTCTTCGCCCGTCACTTCGATGTCGTCATGTGTATCGTGTTCGTTGCGAAGCACCCGCACCAGCGGACTGGCATGAGAGCCCCAGGAATAGGGCTGCTGAACCTGGGCCGGACCTCCGCCGATGACCTTGATATGCCTCTTGCGCCATAGCTCGTTGTACGAGGTGTTGAAGATCAGGTTGCGGTCTGCGGCCAGATTCAGCTTCTCGCCGGCCGAAGTGCCGAAATCGTGACATCCAACACAGTTCCGCTCAAACACAGGCTGCACTTCGGTCATGTAATCGAAGTTCCTGCTATGGCCGTGCCAGCCCTGCAATGCATCCGGAGACTTTCGCATAGCCAAAGGCACAGAGCCTCTTGTGATGGGCGGCGCCATGCGCCGGTCGTCGTGGCAGCCGATGCAGCCCGTTGTCTCGCCCGACTGCACTACCGTGCCGCTTCGCATCGACTGAATCATCATGCCGTTCTCGTCCAGCAACTGGAAATAAACGAACGTATCGGAGGGAACGGAGAAATACGCCGACCCGTCTTCCTCGACCGGCACAGTGCCAAGGATGCGCTTGGTCTCGAAACTGTGCCAATTCACGCCCGGATGCGTCTGGCCCTGGGCGTTCCACTGGCCGGGCACCCAGTATCTCTTCTCCGGCGATTCCACCACGCGCAGGTACTTGACCGCACCGCGCGGGACGCCGGACATATAGGGCCCTTGATAAACATCCAGAACATAGAGATGTCCTTCTTTGTTTTCGAAATCCCGTCTGGCCGAAATGATTGGCGGTCTGTCTCTCGGCGCGATGGGCATGGGATTGAAACAGCCGGGGGATTCGGCGTGCAGCAGGATCTCGTTGCCGAAAACATCCAGAAGGTAGATTCCTGTCCGATTCTCGGGGTCGTTCGGACGACCGCTGCCCTCGACCAATCGAGACACAAGGAAGAAACTCTCGTTCAACGGATAAGGATCCTGGTATTTCGGACTGACCCCGACGAAGTCGTCCCATGCTTCGTTCGCGGTGCCGGGATCCCGCACGCGATCCGTCGCGCTTGGCGGCCAGATGCGCCGGACCGGTTTTCGTCCATCCATTCCCAGCCGGCGATCGACGATCGCCAGCGCCCCCCAGGGAAGATCGTGGCAGGAAGAAAAAACGCACATGGCCCACGGGGTGCCCGGAATGATCCGGGCGTCGATCACCGCTCCCGGGGCCGGCGTGTTGTTGCCCCAGTAGATCGCCTGGTTGGTTCCATCGGGGTTGACCGTCCACAACGCCTGGGCATCGCCGAAGTTTCTGTCCACGTATTCCCAGCGATCGTACAGGATGCGGCCATCGGGGGTAATGTCTGTGGGCCGATCGAACAAGGTGTTCTTGGTGATCTGGTGGATGTTGGCCCCATCGGCTTCCATGCGGTAGATATTGCCCATGATATGCCGGTTGCACATGCAGTACTTGGGTTCGCGCGTGGAGGAAAACACGATGCTGTCGTCGGGCAGATACAGGGGGTGCAGGTCGTCCACATCCGCCAGATGGGTCAATTGCTTCAGCGCGGTCCCGTCAATGTTGATTTCATAAATATGATAGCTGTCCGCAGGGTTCTTTCGCATCGAGAATACAATTCGCTTGCCGTCCCAATGCACTCTAGGGTCGCGTATGACGCCTTCGGGAGTTTCGATCAATGTCCTGATTTCGCCTCCATTCCCGAAGTCGATCGTCTTCAAAGCGCCGCCCGGTCTGAAGTGGCCCTGATTGAACTCGTGCTCTGCGTCTGGAGAAAAGTTGTGGGTGTTGTGGTGGTCGTAGGTATACGGATGTCGGACCACGAAAAGGATCGGCCGGTCACGGATCCATGGATTGGCCCGCAGCGCCTCGCGTCGTAGCTGGCCCAATTCGTCCGGCAGCGACTGTGTCCGGCGGGCGATCTCTGTTCGATCTGCTTCGTTCTCCGCATCTGAATCACTGCCCTGGGTTTCCAGATGATGCTCCCGTTGTGCACACACCGCCGGCAACACACCGCCGGCAGAAAGCACTGCGAAAACCCACGCGATCCACAGCCTGCCCGATGTCCTGCGATCCGAAACGCTTCTCTCAATGCACATGCGACACCTGACTCAATGAGGTTGGCCCAGTGTTTTCACGTCATTCCTGATCCGGGCCAGATCCGCTGCATCGAGCACAAGCCGACCCGCTCCGGCATTGTCCAGCGCCTGCTGGACCGTTCGGGCCCCGCACAGCACGTGCGTCACACCCGGCTGGGCCGCCGTCCAGGCAATCGTCAACTGGGCCAACGTACATTCATAGCGCTCGGTCAGGTCTTTCCAGCCTGAAAGCATCGCAAGGATTCGAGGCCGATTGACCTTTTTGAACCATGGGTTCCAGTCGGCGTTGCTGCGCCACTCCGCCTCGCCGAAGTCGCGATCCATCCCGACTTTTCCGGTCAATAGCCCCTGCTCCAGCGACATATAGGTCAGCGTTGCAATGTTCTTTCCGGCACAGAAAGGCAACAGGTCTGCTTCCGGGGCTTGGAACAGCATGCTGTAACGGAGTTGATCGGAGGCGATGACGCCCCAATGCATATACTCCTTCAACTCATCCAGAGACACGTTTGAGACGCCAATCTCCCGAATCTTGCCCTGATCCTTCAACTGGTTCAGGCAGTCCATGGTGTCCTCGATGGGCGTCTTTTCCGGTTCGATGGCGGGCCAGTGCACCTGATAAAGATCGATGTAATCGGTCCCCAGCCGTCGCAGGCTCTCTTCGATTTCGATTCGGATCGTATCGGGCCGGACACTCCTGTACAGGGTCTTGCCATCGAAGTCCTCGACGAACAGCGAGCCCCGGCTGTCCTGCCACCACAACCCGCACTTGGTGGCAAGGATCACCTTGTCCCTCCGGCCCCGGACTGCTCGGCCGACCACCTCTTCGCTCCGGCCGAACCCATAGGCCGGGGCGGTGTCGATCAGATTCACGCCATTGTCCAGCGACGCGTGAATTGCACGAACTGATTCGCTGTCGTCCGGGTCCGTTCCCCACACCTGACCGCCGCCGGTGACCCACGTGCCAAGGCCGACCACAGAAGCCTCCATGCCTGAATTGCCCACCTTGAGATATTTCATAGCGTTGCGTTTCCTTTCCCCTGTCAAGATCTCGTAGTTCGGTCACACCACCGAATCGCTCACTGCGAAGGGTTCACCGGCGCTACGATACGAAACCCTACGTTAAACACCCGGTGGTACGGCTGATAGGGCCGACGATAGCTTGCGGTGGCCTGATGCGGACGGTCGCGCCAGGACCCACCGCGAGCCACGCGCTCCACGTCCGTTCGCGTCGAGTCATTTCGGCCATCGTCTTCCCGATACGGATAGGGCAAGTACGCCGATCGTGTCCATTCGGCGGCATTGCCGTGCATATCGTACAGTCCCCACGGATTGGGCCCATAGCGGCCCACCTCGGCCGTCACGAGACCGCCGTCATCAAACCGATCGCATCGCGGGATCCAATCATCGTAGCGATTCGGGTTGGCAATCGGTTCGGCCCTGCTGTAGTCCCCCTTGCTGGTGCATTGGGCGAACGCCCGCAACGCACGATCGGCCAGATTCGCATACCGGGAGTAATCACTATTGACGTCACCGAAATGGAAATCGGTATCGCCCCCGGCGCGGGCGGCCCATTCCCATTGCGCTTCCGTCGGCAGGTCAAAGCTCATTCCCGTCTTCTCACTCAGCCATTGACAGAACGCTCTCGCCTCCCGCCAGGATACCCGCACGGCAGGTTGATGGGGCGCATCCTGAAAGAATCCGCGTCGTCCGAACTGGTAGCCATGACGCGATTCGTCCCGGCTCTCATGTCGCGGCTTGAACAGGCGGTACTGAGCGTTGGTGATTTCATATCGAGCCATCCAGAACGGCGCGACCTCCACCGCTGTGGGCGGCCCTTCGTCGGCGTGCCCATCCGTCGAACCGATCACGAACCTCCCTCCCGGGATCAACACCAACTCAAGCCTGACTGGTCCGACATTTACGGCCTGCCGGTTGTCGTCGTATCCGAGGTAGACAGGGCCGAACGGGGGGCCCTCGCCGAGACCGATTGTCTTGCCGAACCCGTCGCGCAGACCTGCCGCTTTTGAGGCGGCAGCCTGACGCCGACGCGCCTCACTCGCATTAAACGGCCAGCCCTCGACTTCCGGCATGGAAGTGCGTTCCGTCTCCGCGTTCGAAGGCGAAACGAACGTTCGGTCAAATGGCGGACTTTCAGGGATGTCTTCGTAGTCCGTAATGGGCCCCTGTGACGCGTATGTGGCGCGCAATTCATGGGCTCGCTCCTGCATTCTTCGCAGATGGTCGGCTCGTTGGTCCCCGACAATCTCACCCCACGTACCATGGTACGGTGCGTTCAGATCAAACCAGGTGACAAGGCGTTCCCACGACTGGCTGTCGAGGCGAACGCCGTGATGTCCCTTGCGGAGCATCTGCCCAAGTTCTGTGGCACTGAAGTGATAATCCATAGGAGAGAGCATTCGCAGATCGCCCTCGATGCCCGGCCGGCGCACATACCGATGCAGTTGCACATAGGACTCCGAGAATCCCTCGCCCTCTGCAAGCAGACCGGGATTTGTGCTGCCGGCGATATCCGAACAATAGTCCGTTACATGCCGCACGCCCTTGAGATAGGGGATCTCGCGGCCGTCCTGGCGAGGGCTGCCGTCATGACATCCGCCACAATGCCGGTCCAGCACCGGCTGTACTTCACGCTCAAAGTTGAATCCGCGCACCGGCGCTGCCCAGCCGCCGTCGATCTCCGACGGCGCGCGACGAGCGGCGGCCGGGAGGGTTGGCGGCGCCGCCTCATTCTGCGTTTCGTGGCACCCGATACAGGAGACGCTTTCTCCCGGCATGGCCACCGTCCAGCTTCGCATCAACTGGAGCGCTTGACCTTGCTTATCCAGCGCCTGAATGGAGATCGGCGTGTTGGCGGGTACGGTGAAATAGGCCGAGCCGTCCGACTCCACCGGCACCGTGCCCAGCACGCGTTTGATGTCCCACGGCCCATCCAGACCGATGCTGCCCAGCAGGCCCCCGACGTCGCGATAGCTGAAGTAATACTCGAAAATCCGTAAGGCACCGACGGTGCCGCGCGGGATACCGGCCAATCCACCGCCACGATAGATATCTGTGATCAGCATTGTGCCGTCCGGCCGACTCAGGTCCACTCGGTCTTGCAGGACAGGGGGGCGCGGCGTTTTTCGCATCGGGATCGGCCAGAGCAACGCCTGGCCTTCCATCTCGTGGATCAGCAGCACATTGTCGAACACGTCCACCAGGTAAATGCCCCAGAGTGCGTCGGGCGTCGGTTTGGCGGCCACGAGATAGTACTTGCTGCACAGCGGATACGGATGCAGGAACTGCGGCCATACCCCATCGACCAGGCGGTCTCGCACAATCGGTTCGACCTTCTTTCCGCGACCGGGAATCTCCTGGATCACGCCCGCCGCTTCCTGACGCCCCAGCGCGGGGTCCACCAGCAAGAGCCGGCCGCTGCGGTGGGTCCCATGATGGCCGGTGGCCACCCCGATGACCTTGCGCGGATGGTCCGGCACAGGCCTGGCGTAGAAGAACGACGGGGGGAAATAGGAGCCGCTGCCATAGTACTCCCGCTGATCCGTTCCGTCCGGATTCATGTGAAACAGGATGCGGGAATTCGAATGGGGGATATCGCTGTACTCCCATCGCTGGTACAAAACGCGTCCGTTAGCCAAGGGGGTGGGATTCCAGTTGCTGTCCTGCTCGAAGGTCAACTGCCGGACGGCCCCGGTTCGCCGATCCAGCCGGTACAGACACACCATGGGGGCATTGCCGAAGACGCACGGCAGCCCCATGAATCCGGCCGTCGAGGTGAAAAGAACGTCTCCATCGGCAAGATAGCACGGGTCGAAATGCCCGACGTCCGCTCCATCGTCCGGGGTGACCTGACGCAGGCCGGAGCCGTCGGAGGCGATTTCAAAGATGCGCCAATTGGCTTGTTCCATCCCCTCCATGGCAAACAGAATGCTGTGACCATCAAACTCCAGTACGGGATCGGTGAGGGTTCGTCCGCCTTCGGGGATGAACAAGGGCTTCACCTGAGGCGATTCGCGGAGATCCGAGAGCACCGCCAGGCGATCGTTCCATCGATTCCTTCGCGGCAGGACAACACCCGCTTGCCAATTGGCCGGCATGCCGATGCCGGCTCCCATGACCGATCGAGCCGTATGCGGCTGCAGCAGGCCGCGCTGGAGCAATAGAATCCGATCAAAGTCAAGCAACGGATTGGCCAGCAGGGCCTGGCGCCTCAGCGATTCCAGTTCGACGATCAGTTCGATGGCGCGACGTTGGGCCTGCCGGGTGAGTGGCTTGGATTCCGCCTCGGCCGCGTGACGCACCGTCCGTTGGAGCTTCTCCAGCCTCGTGAGATATGCTTGCCCGTTAGGGTAGCGTGTCGTGAATCGCTGCGTCAGATCGGTTACCGCAAGTCGCAACGCTTCGAAATCGAACGCTGCCAGCGCCGCCTGGCAGGTCAGTAGCGACGCCATCGGCGCTGCCGTACGATGAGCGATGGCCGTCGGACTGACCAGGAACCGAATACTGCCCTGTCTCTCTGGACGGGAAGAATCCACCCCAACCCAGGACTCAAACCGTTCGTACGGAGCATCCAGCCGATAATGGATTACGCTGACGGCGTGGGTGCCCAGCCCGCGCTCAAACGTGCGATCTCCAATGCGCAGGGGCTGGTCGATCGCGCTGGAACCTCGCCGGAACTGGCCCCATCCCTGGCGCACCGACATCGGCTCCAACTCGTCCAAATAGGTCACCGACCCCTCAGCACTCAACAGGCGTGCATCCGCCCAGTTGGCCACATCGTGACTGTAGTCATCAACGTCGTCGACCATCAGCCAAAGGTCCCGCCAACCCTCGATACGGACGTCGATCCGCCTCGCCTTCTGTCCCCCGCGCATCACCTCGCCGACGAATGGCAGCGATGCCCCTTCTCCATTGTCAGGTCCCTGCTCCAAGACCACTTGCGCACTGCCGGCCGCCTGCACCATCTCGCGCCAGGCGGCACCTGGAACGATCCCCTCGGCCACCGCGCGTTGCCCCGTCAGGAGCGAGACGATAGACACCACATACAGCAGGGCACCGGTCGCGTGCCACCCCGCGTCAGATCTCGTTGCAGATGCCATAGAGGATCTCCACAAAGGGATATAGCCAGAATGCGGGCTGCATCCAGGGATAGCTCAGAATTGACCCTCCCCGACAAACGGGGGTGCCTCACACACCCGGTCCGTGCAGAGGGCCTCGCCCTCCATCCCCCCGGCGGCATCCATGTCCAGACGCGGGCGTCTGGAGAGAAGCTCCTGAATGGGCCGGAATACGGCCAGCAGTCGCCGGAAATCCGGGTCGTCTACAGATTGGAAGACCGCCTGTCCGCATTTCTCGGTTCCGCCAGCGGCTCTGGCCAGCGGTGCAAGGATGAAACTGTTTCTTTCAGGGCGCTGGATGCGCAGATACCACTGGCGCGGCACCGTGGGCACGCCTTGGCCATCCGGCTCGTGGCATGAGGCACACCGACGCAGCGCAATCTCGCTGAACACGCGATCGAAATCTTCCGGCCACATCCGCCGACAGCCTGGCCGATCGCGATGATTCGAGTCGCTCGTACCGTAATACGGGACATTCAGATCGATCCACGCGAAGATGCGGCGCTTCTCCGCCTCGGTCAGATCGATTCGCGGGTTGCCCTCCGCATCGGGATGCCGTTCCATCACCAGATTGGCCAGGCGACTGGCCGGCGATCCCCACGCGTTCGGAGCAATCTCCAGGATATTGCTCTCCGAGCCGTTATACGTTGAAATCCACGAAGTATAGGGATTCCTGACGCTTTCCTGATCGCAGCCGCCTTGCGTCCAGTTCTCGGCCGGTGTTCCTTTGCGCGCCAGAGTCTCGTAGGAGACGTTGAAGAAATCCGTCAGGTCGTCCGAGAGATCGACACCGCCGCTGGGATTATAGGCGTTGTGGCAGGCAGCGCAGTGGCGATCAAGTACGGGCTGAACAATGCGCCGATAGCTGAACCCCGTCCGCCCCCATTCCGGCGGCTCCAAAGGCTGAGGCGGTTCTCTCAGGGCCGTTTGCACCGGCATCCTCAGCGGGGCGGATAATCGATCTTCGTGACAGCCGATGCAGCTTTGCACCTCGCCCGGCATCAGATGAGTGAAGCTGCGCATCCGCTGTAACGCACGCCCGTGCTCATCGAGCGCCATGAAATAGATCGGACGCCCCGCAGGCACTTCGAAGCTGGCAGACCCATCCGGATTGACCGCCGCCTGCCCCCAGACTCTCTTGGGGGCGTAGGTTGCACCGCTGGAGACGACCGGAAACTGAAACCCGAACGCCCGTAGGGAAGGACTGATGGCAACCGGTTTGGCGATTTCTTCGACCACGCGAATCGCCGCAATCTCGCCGCGGGCAACATGCGGCTCAAGCCCCCGGTAAACATCCTGCAGATAAACAGCGGCCATCGATGGGGTCGTTTCCTGGCGATTCTGAACGCCAAGTGAAGAGGTCAACGCCGGGGCAACCGGCGTGGAGCGGATCGGCTGCGGATTGTAGAAGCCCAATCCCCCGCGTGGCTCCAGCAGGATCGCATGCTCGGTCCCCGCATAGTTCCGCAGCAGAATCGAGCCGCTGTGCGACACCAGGAAACGCTCCTCATCCAGTGGAAACGGATTCTCATAGCGGCCCTGGACACGATTGCCGTCCCCGCGATGCACATGCCCGATATGGACTTCGGGCGTAAGATTCGTGATAGCTTCCTGTGCGTTGACTCCGTGCCGACGGTCAATGATCCCCACCCCGCCGCGAGCGGGACCATTGTGAGCCGTTAGAAGACAGAGAACCGTTTGCGTGCCGGGGATGGGGCGCGCCTCCATGAACGTCGCCGGGCTCAATACGCGATTGCCGTAATAGACCTGAAGGGCGGTTCCATCCGGGCGGATCGTCCAGAGGCTCTGTATCGGGATGGCCGGACGATCCACATACTCCCAGCGGCTGTAAATGATGCGACCGTCGTGCAGTACCGCTGGGGTGAAATCGTTCAGATAGTTGGCGCTCAGACGCAGGATATTGGAGCCGTTGCGATCCATTCTGTACAACGCGCCGACCGGCGAATCCCAGCAGTACGCATAGGCACTGGATCGGGTCGAAAGGAAGGCAATCCCTCCATCCGGCAGCCAGCAGGGATTGAAGTTGTAGTGGTCGCCACGGGTCAACTGAACAAGCCCCGTCCCATCGACATTCATCCGGTAGATCTGATAGACGTCCGCCTGGCTCCTGCGCCAACTGAACAGGACCTCCCGCCCATCATAGGACACTTCCAGGTCAAGCAATTGCCCTTCCGGCGAATCCACCAGCCGTTCCAACCCTCCATCGCGGCCGAATCGATACAACCCGCCGCCGGCGCGAAAATCCTCGTTGTGATAGGTGTAGACGTGCGAGGGATTCATCGCCTGCCGCTGAATCACCAGCAGCCCGTCGAAGCCGCAATCGCCCGAAGTGAACCACTCGGCCAACCTCTGAGAATGCTCCAATTCCATTGGCTCACCCGGGGCGGGGCGAAACATCCCCAACACGCCCGGTTCCGGCGGGGTTGAATAGATCCGAATCTCCGAAGCGCCCGGATTGGGCCCGGTATCGGCGCGAGTGAACGTGAGCATCAGTGTCCGCGTCTGCACGGGCGTCTCCAGTGTGATACGCTGGGGACCGTGGCCTCGGCCAAGATCTGCTTTCGCAACAGGGGCGCTTTTCGCATCCGTATAGACTTCAACTTGGAGGAAATTCTCATTCCACAGCCACGCCGTCCGTCCGTAATAGACGATCTCGCCAACCGTTATGACTTCGGGCCAGGCATAGGTGAGTGTTGCCTCGGCCGCCTGCGCCTGCGGCACGCACCACGCGCGGCCACGATCCTGACCGGATTGCGATTCGGGGACTTGCCCGTCGGCTGTGAATGCGCCCAGGTAATCGTCGCTGTATCGCCCGCTTTCGGTAATCGTTGCATCAGGAGCGATATTTCGCGATTCGGCCCTGCCCTGAGCGACGAACCCCCCAGACAACAGGACCAAAGACAGGATCCATACCATCATCCGCTGTTTCATGACCCATTGTCTCCCATCGAGTCGGTTGGGGCTTCACGGCGATTCTGTCACATTCTAACACGGTCACGGGGCCAAGCCAAACCCTTCTTGCCGACAGCGATGGTTCTCAATACGTTCTGCCGAGCGGGAATCCTTTGCGAAGCTGGACCGGCGAGGAAGCCATACGGCTCGAGGAAGACATGAACCAGTGGATCTCCTGATATTGCTTCCAACCGGGCTCCTTCACAAATGCCTCGCCTGCTCCCAACCAATCTGTTATCTTCCTGGACGATACGCTCGGCCGGCGCCGGTCCAGTTCACTAAGGTCGTCGTTGACAAGACGTTCCGATCCGAGGGTGTGGCTGTCGGGGACGTCAACGGCGACGGGTCGCTCGATATCCTGGCAGGGGGGGGGTGGTACGAGGCGCCCGATTGGCGGGTGCACGAGATCCGCCCGGCGGGCAAGTACGACGGGGCCACCGGGTACAGCAACACCTTTGCGAACTTCGCCTGTGATGTGAACGGCAACGGGCGAATGGACATCGTCACCGCCAACAAGAAGGGCGTCCACCTGTTCATTCAGGAACCGCCGGCCGGCGCCTTGCTCTTCGACGGCAAGACCTTCGATGGCTGGGAGGGCAACATGGACTGGTTCCGCATCGAAGACGGCGCGATCGTCGGAGGCAGCCTGGAGAGGCGCATACCCCGCAACGAGTTTCTTTGCACGACGACGGAGTACAGCGATACAGAGACTCACCTATGCTCATGAGCGGGGCAGTCTGCCCGGGTCGGTATAGGCCAAGGCCTGTGACCCGACGATGGGCAGGGCCAATCCCCGCGTCGGCTCGCCTCCGAAGAAAACTCCCTTCGACCATCTCATCGGTTTCCAGGATTTGAAAACAACGATGGTACTGAGCAACACACTGCCCCAGAGGCATCGCGACCGAGAATCGACGCCAGATTGCTGCGCACGCTCGGCG
>CAZTGH010000077.1:0-17041 GCA_964612985.1 uncultured Pirellulales bacterium | reverse complement strand
TTTTCAGCAATTGCTCTTGTCGTTTCAGAGCCGTCCGGACTTCACGCTCCTGATCAGCTACATCGCACCCGGTGCTCCGGCGACCCGGTGGCTTTGTCAACTGGCAAGGGGTCCTCAACAACGCCCAGCGTCTGCGCGGCCCCGAACCGTTCATCGACATGCATGAGGTGCCTGGGCTTGCACACCGGTTCTTCCACGTGATTGCCGAAACCATGGTGCACGCTGTCCGGCGGATATACACACGGCAACGGGCGGCAGCAGTCGACTATCGCTTTGGTACGATCAGCAACTGCTCGCCTACAGCCTGCGAACGGTTCGCAGCGATTGCAGACCGCTGCGGAAGTCCCGGGACCGTTCATCGAAAAGACCCCCGCTCCAGAGTCACATCCACGTAGACAGAGTGACGCCTGTAGGTCTCGTGGAAGGGCTTGAGATTCACGCCGTTCGTGCGGAACCGCAGCGTGTGGGGATCGCCCATGATGGACTGACTGAGATCATCTGCGCTCAAAGTGAGTTTGCGCCAGGTTGTGCGGGGCTGTGGTTCTTCGACCGCCAGCAGGACCGGGCCGTAGAAGATACTGGCGATGTTGGGTTGGTCCATGACCGGGCGCAGGTAGAAGTCAAAGGGCATCTTCAACTCAATGGTATCGCCATCCTGCCACGACCGATTCAGACTCAGATAGGTGCCGGGGACGGCGTCGACACGCTGATCCTGACCCTTGATGGTGACGTCGAAACCGTTAGTGGCCCACTGGGGTACCCGCACGCGAATGTCAAAGGTCCCGCTGCCGGCCAGCGTCAGCTTCGTGGTGTGGGTATAGGGGAAGCTGGTGCTCTGTCGAAGCTCGATATTGCGATGCGACCAGGTCAGCGTCGAAGGGATGTAGAGATTGACGTACAGGGTCTTGTCGTCCTTGCTCTTGAAGTAGATGGAATCCTGTAGCTTGGTGCTGCTCTCCAGGGCCGTCCCGTTGCAGCAGGTGAACCCGTCCATGCGGGCATTGCTGAAGTGCTTGCGGGCGCCGGGATTGAGCGGGACATGGTAGGTGTTGCCTGGATTATCCTCATCGACCGAGGCGAGGATATGGTTGTACAGGGCCTGCTCGTAGTAGTCCATGAACCTGGCGTCCGGATCGAACAGGAACAGTTGGCGACTGAGCTTGAGCAAGTTGTACGTCGCGCAGGTTTCGTTCTGGCCGCCCTCGGAGAACCCGTTGGCAAAGAGGGTGTTGGGCTGGGCGGTGAAACACTCGGCGTTGTTGGGGTTCTTCGCCCCCGCGACCCCGCCGATGCTGTACATGTACCCGTGCCTGCAGATCTGCCAGAAGTGGTCGGCGATCCGGTAATAGGCCGGCTCGCCCGTGCCCTTGTAGGTCTCCAGCGCACCGGTGATCTGCGGGATGTGCTGGTTGGCGTGCTTGCCGCCCAGCGTATCGACGTTACAGGCCAGACCGTGCTCGCGCTCGGCGTTGCCGAAGAAGAAATCCGTGTTGTCGAACAGCTTGGCACAAGCCAGGAAACGCTCGTCGCCGGTAATGCGGTGCAGACGGGCCATGGCCTCGTTCATCCCGCCGTACTCGCCTGCGATGTAGCGATTCCACATCCGGATGCGGGTCTCCGTCGGGAGAGCCTTCAGACGTGCATGGACCCAGAGCCCCATACCCTTGGCGATCTCCAGGGCCTTGGGATTGCCCCCGACTTCATAGCAGTCCATCAGGCCCGCCAGGATCTTGTGCAGTGTGTAGTAGGGGGCCCAGATCTGATGGTTGCGCGCCCCGTATGTGGCCCCCTTTTCCAGCATGATGAATTGGTCGGGCGGATAGCCGCTGATGAAGCCCTCGCCCCAGTTCCAGTAGTCCGTGCGGATACCCTCCCGACTCAGATCGGAGTCGTAGTCGTCTTTGCCCGGCGGTGGGGGCACCTGCGTCGGATCGGCGTTGCAGGGGCCTCCGGGCGTGGCCGGGCGGCCGGACTTCTGCGCAAGATCGTAGAGCGCGTCGATCATCGCCTTCATTTTGGCGCGGAAATTGGCGTGCAGTTCCTCGTCATAGGTGGTGCTGGCACAAGCCTGGGCGATGGCAGTCAGGTAATGTCCGCTGGCATGGCCGCGCAGGCGGGTGGTCTGGCTGTCCCAGCCACGCAGGGGCTCTGCGCCCGCCGGTTGCTCCTGGCCGAAGGCGTCGCGGAAATTGTACAGGAAGCGATTGGGATCGGTCCGGGCCAGGGCCAGGATGAACTTGTCCCGGTTCTTCATAAACGGCGTCTCACGCCCCTGGTCATCCCGATTCAGGACCACCTGCCCCAAGGGGAAAGGTTCCAACTGCTGCTCGGGAGCAGGCTCGTTGGGCGACTCGGATTTCACCGTGACCATGGCCTTGGGCGCAAACGTCGTGCCCGGCACCGCACCGGTTACGGTATAGGTGCCGGGCTGCCGCACCTGCCGGTTATCCGCAGGAGATGGCCAGATCACACGCACTGCCGGTCCGTCGCCGCCGTCCGCGTACTGCGCCGGCAGATAGATCGGCAGGTGGGGCAGATGCCCGACCACCGTCTCGGCGACAATGTCGGGGACCGCCACCAGTTCTGCCCCATAGACCGACGACGTGTCTTTGACTGGCACATCGGTCTCCTGCGCCGCCGGCGTGACCGGACCGGTCGGACTCGTAGTGTTGTCCGAAATGGCGTTGCGACGAATCACCGCAACCTGTTGATCGGTAAGGGCGATACTGTAAAAGCGCACATCGTAGACCTTGCCTCCCAGCAAGGCGTCTCCGTCGTAGAGGGACCTGCCGATATACAGGCGATTCTCGGAGGCGTCCTCTGGACTGAGGAGATCGGCCAGGGTCCACTCTACGCCAGTTGTCCGACCGACGCGTACCCCGTCGACGTAGAGGCTGAGCGTCTTGGCGGCGGTGTCCAGCACGGTGGCCAGGTGCACCCATTGCCCGGTCGCCACCCGGAAAGCAGCGGGGCCCTTTTCGGCCTGGTAACCGGCCGCGGTTATACGCACCCGGCAGCCGTCGGCCCGTTCCTGCCCCACGGGGGTGCAGTAGAGGTATCGACCGTTGCCCAGACCCAGATCGTAGAAACGCTGCCATGGCGTCAAATCCTTGATGTTGACCCAGCCGGTCACGCTGAGACTCTCCATGTCGGCCAGCGCCCGACCGGGAATCTGCACGTATCCGCCATCGTGGCCGCCGGGCAGAGACAGGACCCACCCGAACCGTTCGTCCTCGACGTAGCCGACCTTCCCGTGAAGCATGGCGTGGTACGCATTCCTCGACCAGTCCTCACGGTTGCCATTGAACAGATAGCGGGCGATCAGGGCGGTCTCCCCGATTCCATCGAGGAACTGCGCCCCCTCCGGCGCCTGGGTGTAGGCCGTCTCTGCGCTCCACGATACGAGGAACACTACCAGCGATAAGAACAGCCGTCTTGTCATTGTCACAGACTCCTCGGATCCGTTTACCGATCGATGACCCGCCCCAGTTATACCATGAGGTGCCAGCCAACCTGAATCCTTTTCCGCTCGCTCTGACTTGCGCCATGGCCTTATTCTGACCTGCCCCTCGTCGGACGGCGCTGAAGCCGAGCGGGTACACGCGTGGCGGTGCGTTGAAAACGCAGAACCGCCGACGAGATTCGAGCGTACGGCAGCATACGCAGGTGGTAGGTGAGAGACTCTACCACTTTGGTAGGGGTCTCCTGCGTTCCACGGCGAGAGGCAATGAGAGCCGGTAAGACAGCAATCACAGGAAGGGGCGAATGGGACCGCTATGAAGGTACTGCCAGGACGCAATTATCCCCTCGGGGCGACGTTTGACGGCAGCGGCACGAATTTCTCGCTGTTTTCCGAGGTCGCCGACGCCGTGGAGTTGTGCCTGTTCGACAACGAAGGCAACGAGACGCAGGTGGAGTTGCCGGAGATGGGAGGGTACTGCCATCACGGGTATTTTCCCGGCATCCGACCCGGCCAGCGATATGGGTATCGCGTGCATGGCCCCTGGCAGCCGAAGGAAGGGCACCGCTGCTGTCCGAGCAAGCTGCTGCTGGACCCGTATGCCAAAGCCGTCGAGGGGAACGTTCGCTGGGATGAGGCGATCTTCCCCTATCGGTTCGACGATCCCGACGGGCCGCCCACAGAAAGCGACAGTGCGCCATTTATGCCGAAGTCCCTGGTGGTCGATCCCTTCTTCAATTGGCGCAAGGAGCACGCGCCCGGCACGCCGCTGGAGGAGACCATCCTCTATGAGGTGCACGTCAAGGGGGCGACGCAGCAGCATCCCGGCGTTCCCGCGGAACTGCGCGGCACCTACGCCGGGCTCGCGCATCCGGCCATGCTCCAACATTTCACCTCCCTGGGCATTACCGCCGTGGAGTTGCTGCCGGTCCATCACTTCGTGCATGACCACCATCTGATCGAAAAGGGCTTGACCAACTACTGGGGATACAATTCCATCGCCTACTTCGCGCCCCACGCCGACTATTCCGTTACCCAGCAATTGTGTCAGCAGGTTCAGGAATTCAAGCAGATGGTCTACGACTTTCACGAAGTCGGAATCGAAGTCATTCTGGACGTGGTCTACAATCATACCGCCGAGGGCAACCACCTGGGGCCCATGCTTTCGTTCAAAGGGATCGACAACGCCGCCTATTACCGCCTGGTGGAGGACGATCTGCAATACTACATGGATTATACCGGCACCGGCAACAGCCTGAACATGCGGCATCCGCATGTATTGCAGTTGATCATGGACTCCCTGCGATACTGGGTAACGGTCATGCACGTGGATGGCTTTCGCTTCGATCTGGCGGCTACGCTGGCGCGAGAGTTGCACGATGTGGACCGGCTCAGCGCCTTCTTCGACATCATCCAGCAGGACCCGGTGATCAGTCAGGTCAAGCTGATCGCCGAGCCATGGGACGTGGGCGAAGGCGGCTATCACGTGGGGAATTTCCCGCCGCAGTGGTCGGAATGGAATGGAATCTATCGCGATACCATCCGCGATTTCTGGCGCGGACAGCAGCGCATGGTAGGGCAGTTGGCCGGTCGCTTCACGGGAAGCTCGGAGCTGTATGAAAACACCGGTCGAAGGCCTCATGCCAGCATCAACTTCATAACCGCCCACGACGGCTTCACCCTGGCCGATCTGGTCAGCTATAACGAGAAACATAATGAAGCCAACCTCGACGGCAACGAGGACGGAACGGACGACAATCGCTCGTGGAATTGTGGCGCCGAGGGCCCGACGGACGATCGGGAGATCAAGACCCTTCGCGCCCGACAGAAGCGGAACTTGCTGGCGACGCTGCTGCTCTCCCAGGGCGTACCGATGCTCCTGGGCGGCGACGAGATGGGCCGGACCAAGGACGGCAATAACAACACTTACTGCCAGGACAACGAACGTTCCTGGTTCGATTGGGATCACGTCGATGAGGCACTGAAGGACTTCACCGCTCGTCTGATCGAGCTGCGTAAGGATCATCCGGTGTTTCGAAGACGGGGGTGGTTCCAGGGACGGTCCATCCACGGCCAGCCCGACATCGGATGGTATCGAGCCAACGGAACCGAGATGACCGAGGGCGACTGGGACAATGGCGAGGTCTCATCGCTTCAGGTCTTCCTCTCGGGACAGCTCAACCAGATGGACCGACGGGGCGAACCGGTTTTCGATGATGACTTCCTGGTGCTTTTCCACGGCCATCCCGACCCCGTCGTCTTTCGCCTGGTTGCCACGGAGGAGAATCATCCCTGGCAACTGCTGTTCGACACGGCAGACGATGCGCACACATCCCAGGATGCGGGAAAGGAAATCCAGGCGCAGGGGCGCTCCGTGCTCGTTCTGAGTCGACCCCGCGCGTAGTAAAGACGTGGAGAATTCCCGTAAGGACACAGATTCAAGTACGGAAAGGAAGCCCACGGTGACGAAGCCAGGTGCCAACTACCAGGGGAACGGCCGTTGCACGTTCGACGTATGGGCGCCGCTGCTGCGGGACGTGAAGGTGTGTCTGGAGGGCTCTACTCCTCGTGAGTTGAGCATGAAGCGTGACGAATGGGGCCACTGGGGCATCGAGACCGGCGATGTGGCGCCGGGGACGCGGTACCGGTACATGCTCGATGGCGAGCAATCCAGACCGGACCCGGCCTCGTGCTTTCAGCCGGAAGGCGTGCACGGCCCCAGCGCCGTGGTGGACCATTCGGCTTTTTCCTGGATGGATGCCGGGTGGGAGGGTGTCCCACTCGCAGACATGATTCTCTATGAACTTCACGTTGGAACCTTCACCCCGGAAGGTACATTCCAAGCGGTGGTCCCACGATTGGCCGAACTGAGGGAGTTGGGTGTCAACACGATCGAGCTGATGCCCGTGGCGCAATTCCCCGGCACCCGAAACTGGGGCTACGACGGAGTGTACCCGTATGCCGTCCAGGAATCCTATGGAGGACCCGACCAGCTCAAAGCGCTGGTCGATGCGATTCATCGACAGGGCATGTCGGCCGTGCTCGACGTGGTCTACAACCACCTCGGCCCCGAAGGCAACTACTTGTGGGACTTCGGGCCGTACTTCACGGATGTGTACCACACTCCGTGGGGTCAGGCGATCAACCTCGACCAGGAGTATAGCCACGGCGTCCGTGAGTTCTTCATCGAAAATGCTCTGTATTGGCTGCGGGAATACCACTTGGACGCATTGCGTCTCGACGCGATCCATGCGATCTATGACCACAGCGCCAAGCACTTCCTTCGCGAGCTGGCCGAACGGGTCGCGCAGTTTTCGCGTCGGTCCGGCCAGAAGCGGTACCTGATTGTCGAGAGCGATCTCAACGACGTTCGCGTCATCAAGCCCCGGCGCAGCGGCGGCTACGGTATGGACGCCCAATGGTCCGATGATTTCCACCACAGCCTCCACGCGCTGCTGACCGGCGAGCGGAACGGATACTACGAAGATTTCGGTCGGATCGAGCAATTGGCTAAAGCGTACAAGGAGGGCTTCGTCTACTCCTGGAACTACTCGGCCCACCGCATGCGATTCTTCGGCAGCAGTTCCCGACAGCGGCCCGCCCGTCAGTTCGTGGTGTGCAGCCAGAACCACGACCAGATCGGCAACCGCATGCGGGGCGAACGCCTGGGGCACCTGGTCGATCTCGAATCCCTCAAGCTGGGCGCTGGCGCCTTGTTGTTGTCGCCTTGTCTTCCCCTGCTGTTCATGGGCCAGGAATACGCCGAAGAGGCGCCGTTCCAGTACTTTGTCAGTCATACGGACGAAGAATTGGCGGAGGCGGTACGCCAGGGGCGAGCGAGTGAATTTGCCTCTTTTGGATGGACGCAGCAGGACTGCCCCGATCCGCAGAGCGTCGAAACCTTCCAGCGCTCGAAGCTGCGGTGGGACACGCGCTGGGAGGGCCGGCATGGCGTTCTGCTGGCGTTCTACAAACATCTGATTGAGCTGCGGAACAGCATCCGGGCGATCGTGAGCAAGAAGAAGTTGACGGTGCGTGCGATTCCGGAAAAGAACGTACTCACCTGGCAATGCCGGAACGGACGCGACCACATTCAATGCCTCATGAACTTCAGCGGGCGGACCGAGCAGTTCGCTCTGCGGACGGCGGACGCCGAGTGGCGCAAAGTGCTCGATTCCGCCGAGACGCGATGGAGCGGCCCGGGAACGCGATTGCCCGAGACGATTCGCGCCCGGCAGGAGATCGAGATGCCGCACCGAAGCGTCGCCCTGTACCGCATGCATGAGCCGGAAGCGTCTGAAGCCTGGGCGGAAGCGGTGGCGCAGGTGACGACGATGGAGGAACTGCCCGATGCGAGTGCCGATAGCGACTTATAGACTGCAATTCGGTCCCTCCTTCGGCTTCAAAGACGCGCAGGAGGCGGTGCCGTATCTGGCTCGTCTGGGCATCAGCGATCTCTATGCCTCTCCCATCCTTCGAGCGACCCAGGACAGCACGCACGGCTATGATGTCACGGATCCGGCCCAACTGAATCCGAAACTCGGGACCGAAGAGGACTTTCTCTCGCTGGCGGCCGAGCGGCAGGACCACAATCTCGGATGGCTCCAGGACATCGTGCCGAACCACATGGCTTACTCCAGCGAGAATGCCTTCCTGATGGACGTCTTCGAGAACGGTCCGCAGAGTGAATACTACGATTGGTTCGACGTGTTCCGAGATCATCCGGACCCTGAGATGCGGACGAAGGTGCTGGCGCCGATTCTGGGAGCGCCTCTGGACGAGATCCTGGGGCAGGGGCAATTACAACTGGCGCTGGATGAAGACGGACTGGCCCTGCGCTATTACGACTGGCGGCTTCCGCTGAGCCTGGCGTCGTATGATGAGGTGTTGGGTCGTGATCTCGATCCTTCATCACAGCCATTGGTCGAGGTCTGTACGGGATGGGCCCAGTTGAACGACGTGCCGGCCGGCCCGGAGAAGACCGCGCGTGTAGCCTCCGCGAAATCAAGACTGCTGCATGCGCGGGCGACCGATCGGGCCGCCGGTTCGCATCTCGACGGTGTGCTGGATTTCTACAACGGTCGCCATGGGCCGGAGCCGCTCCGGAATCTGCTCGACCGGCAGTGGTATCGCCTGGCCTTCTGGCAGCACGCCGATCGGAACATCAACTATCGGCGATTCTTCTATCTCAACACCTTCATTGCGCTCTGCATCGAGAAGCCAGAGGTCTTCGACCGGATCCACGAGAAGATCATGTCATGGGTCGATCAGGGGGTGGTGACCGGATTGCGTATCGACCATATCGATGGACTTCACGATCCGCTGGACTACCTGCGCCGCCTGCGAGAACGGGCGCCCCAGTGCTATCTGGTCGTCGAGAAAATCCTCGAACTGGAGGAGATGATCCCGACGCAGTGGCCGATCGAAGGGACCAGCGGATACAAGTTCTGCAACTACGTCAATGGCATCTTTTGCGACGGCGGCAGTGAACCGGCCTTCACCGATCTCTATCACGAGTTCATTGGCCGTCAGGTCGATTATGCCACGATGCTGTATGAAACGAAGCTGCGCGTCCTTCAGGAGCACATGGGCGGGGAGGTCGCTTATCTGGCTCATCTGGTCCGCCACGCAACGGCCGAGGGGGACGAAGAATCGCCTCGGGCATGGGAACGTGCACTAGCCGCTCTCATAGCGGCGTTCGGTGTCTATCGCACGTATATCGACGTGCAGCAGTTCACGGACCAGGACCGCGCGTTCATCACGGCCGCCGTTCTGTTTGCCAGGGACAAAGCGCCCGACGAGGCGTCGTACATCGACCGCATCGGACAACTGCTGCTGTCCTATCGTCCGGCTCTCGCCGACAGCGGTGGCCGGGACGCACAGCGGTATGTTATTATGCGGTTTCAGCAATTCACCGGGCCGGCCATGGCCAAAGGCCTCGAAGACACCCTGTTTTATACCTACAACCGATTCGTCTCGCTCAACGAGGTGGGAGGGGACCCGGCCTCGTTTGGCGTGCCTCTCGACCGGTTCCATCGCTTCAATGAGATGCGCGCCCGACACTGGCCCGGCGCGATGAACGCCACCAGTACGCACGACGCCAAGCGCGGCGAAGACGTCCGCGCCCGACTCAACGTCCTGACGGAAATGCCCCAGCGCTGGGCCGAGAAGGTAAGGCAATGGACGCAGCTCAATGCCGATTTCAAGGCGTCCTGCGAGGGAACGTCCGCTCCGGACGCCAACGATGAGTATCTGCTCTATCAAACGCTGGTCGGCGCCTGGCCGTTCGACGAAGAGCAGGTGGATGCCTTCAAGCAGCGCCTCAAAGACTACATGATCAAGGCCCTGCGCGAGGCCAAGCGCCGCACGAACTGGACAGCGCCGAACGAGCCGTATGAGAACGGTACGCTGGCGTTTATCGACCGCGTTCTGGACGCCGATACAGGCAGCGGCTTCCTCCGGAAGTTTCTGCCGTTTCAGAAGGAGATCAGCGCCTACGGCGCGTACAACTCCTTGTCTCAGATCACGCTGAAGATGACCTGCCCGGGAGTGCCGGATTTCTACCAGGGAGCCGAACTATGGGATCTGAGCCTGGTGGACCCGGACAATCGGCGCCCGGTCGATTTCAAGTTGCGAAACGGGATGCTGGAGACCCTGAGATACGCCGACGGCGAGGCCGCCGTAGACCTCGGCCCGAGACTACTGGCAGCGAACGAAGATGGACGCGTCAAGCTGTTCCTGATCCGCAGGCTTCTGCATGTTCGCGCCGCCCATCCGGCCCTGTTTCGGGCGGGGGATTATGTCCCGCTGGAGCTTGCAGGGCCGTGGGCGCGCCACGCGATCGCCTTCTTGCGACGCGGAGAAGATACGGATATCCTGGTGGTCGTGCCCAGGTTTATCACCGACCTGGTCCCGGGCGGCGAGCCGCCCGTCGGCCGGACCGTCTGGGCCGACACGCGCGTCACGCTCGGCGACGATGCCTCCGGTCTGTGGTACGATGCAATCACGGGCCAGGTGCTCACGACCGACGGGGGTCTGCCCGTCGGCGAGATCCTCCACCGTTTCCCCGTCGGTGTTCTCCTGCGTCAACCTCTGCCGTGAGGAACACTCTCCCGGATACGCACATCTCAAATGCAAAACACGCGGTGCGCGCCCTTCTCATGTCAGGCTGTTCCCAGGAGACGAGAGCCCTGCGGGCGGGTAGTGACACACCTCGACGATCAGCCCCGTACGGTTGGCCAATCGTTGGAGTTCCCAACGCCACAGCCGCGTGCGGGGACTGTTGCTGCCGCCACTGTCGGCGGTGTCGTGGCTGATCCCGACCGAAACGCCCGCTTCGTTATGCGCCAGATCATACACCCCGTACGGGACCGCCTTGCCGCGTTCGCGGTCCGGAAAGTCATGGGTGTTGACGCGGGTCGGATTTCCCTTGGGGCGATACGTCTTCCCTGGATTCTTCATGTTTCCCAGCGGTTCCTTGGCAAGCGTCCGAGTGCTCTTGCAGGTCCATCGCAACGCCGACGTACTTCTCACGAATCCACTGAATCACATGGGCATCTGGCATAGAACATAAGAAGCCTTCACGGCCGGGCTGTCAGAGGCCGTCGGATTTGGCCCGCTCGGCGGTCTCTTCCTCGTCGGGCCGCACCACTACGTTGCGGGCCGTCTCCGCATCGGTGCCGGTTTCGATCGCTTCGCTCATCTGCTCGCGCTCGAGCGCCTCCTCCGTCTCCTCGCGCCCCGCCGCGCTTATCCGGCGCGTCGGCTCCACGCTGGGTTCAGCCTGCTGCTCTCGCCGCTCCCGCAGAACCTCCGCCAGCGCCTCGGCCGAGATCCACCCGTGCTGGTGCGCGTGCGCCGCCATCGCGAAACTGTCGGCCGCCAGCACCAGTCCGCTGCCCGCCTCCACCACCCGCTTGGCCAGCGCCTCGATGGCCTCACGCCGCTCGGGTTCACGCGATACGTTGCGAACGTACACCGCCCGCACCCGCCCGGGGTGCTCCTCCACGATCCGCGTATAAATCTCCGGATCGTGCTGCCCACTGTCGCCGATCAGAATGAACGGCAGGTCCGCATAGAACTCGACCATCTCACGAATCAACTCGACCTTGTGATCGACCGCTCGATGCGGCAACGGATGCCGGAGCGTCAGACCCCACTCCCGCAAAAACAGCAGAGGACCGGGCGGGATGCCGTGCAGCTCAAAGAACTCCGCCAGCATCTCGTAAATGTTCCAAGGCCCGCGCGACACGTACAGCATCGGATTGCACTCTCCCCCCGACGCCCCCCGATGCAACGCTCGGTACAGAGCCGCCACCCCCGGAAATGCCACCCGACTCTGGGCCTCCGCCAGAAATAACCGCCAGAGCATCCGCAGCTTCTGCGCCACCCCCGTTTCCATCACCGTATCGTCGATGTCACTGATCACGACGTATCGTGCCTCCACTGGCGGGATAAAGATCTCCCCCTCCGCCACCACGCCGCCGGCAGCAGGGCCGGACAATTCGATCTCCATCCGATGCCACCGCCGATCCGTCGCAGGCGGAGACGGCAAGTCCATCAGCACGCGAAAGTACCCATGCCGATCCGTGACGACCTCCTGCTCGGCCCCACCGAATCGCGCCGTCAGAACCGCCCCGCGCACCCCTCGCCGCAGGAACAGCTTCAGCAGACTCGCGAAATCCCGCCAGAGCCCGCCACCCCGCGAAGCGGGCCCGCGCCCCGGCTGCTGGTACACCCGACCGATCAGAAACACCTTCGTCTGCGAACCATACCCGCGGTACGCCCGCACGGTAATCCCGCCCGCGCCCTGGGCCGCCCGGAACGGGCGGGTCACCACGCGCGTCGTCCGGTGCAGCGCCTTCCGCAGGTCCCGTGCCATGCCTCCGACCTCCCGATTCCCCGCCCGTTTCGTCTATGGCTGCTGCGTCGCCGCAATCCGCGCCCGCACCGCATCCGTCAGATCCGGACACCCGCCCGAATACACCACCTTCTGCATCGCGATCATCCCCGCCAGGCTGTCCGACATCGGCAGCCCGTTTGGATCCACCGCCAGAACCAGACCGAACCCGCGCTCCTTCGCCACCTCGCTCGCCGCCCGCACCACGTCGTCATACGCCTGCTGCGTCCACAGTTGCTGCTTCAGCGTGATCTGTCGCTCCAGAAACTCCTGCCGCGCCTCGTACCGCCCCCGCAACTCCATCACCCGCCCGAGCTGCTCCAGATACGCGTCGCTGCCCGTCGCAAAGGTCCGCAGCGCCTGCTCCTGCTCGTTGACCTGCTGCGCGAGCTGCTCCAGTTCCCCCTTGGCCTCGCTCTGTTGCGCCATCACCTGCTTCATCCGCTCGCCGCCCGTCGCCTGGCCCCGCAGGATCTCCAGCACCCGCACCACCGCAATCGCCGGAGGCCCTTGCACCGACGATTCTGCCGCACGCCCCGGACCCACCAGACTCGAGATCACCAGCCCCATCGCCCCCATGCCGCCGAGTACCACTACCGTCCATGTCTTCATGATTGCTCCTTCTCACTTGGTCTTTCCGGATCGCCTGACCTGGATCCATTGCACGTCCTGCCGACCGCCTTGCGCTGCACTGGATGCGGCCGCGCAAGCCGCTGTCTCAACCCCCATCCCGCCCCAACTCGTGCGCCAGCAGCCTCAGACTGTCTCTAAGCCGCTCGACGTACTCCGGTTCGCTGATCTCCATGATTCGCATCGCCTCCCCCAGCTTCGACCGCACGAACCCGCACGCCGACTCCACGTCCGCCAGCATCCCCTTGAGCTGCCCCTCGTCGCACGCCAGAATGTCGAGGATCACCCCGCAGTATTCCCCCTTCGGATCGCCCACCGCCAGCTCCAGCCGCCGATCCGTCTCGACGACGTCGAAGCGCAGATCGCTCCGCTCGTACACGATCGCCGCCGCCTCGCCCACCCGCCAGTACACCCCCGCAATCGACAGCACGATCTCGTCCGCCGTCGGAAACACCTCCGACAGCGACACCTTCCGCGCCTTGAAGCCGATCTCCGAGACCCCCAGGAGCCCCTTGTACCGCACCGACATCCTGTACCGACCCAGGTCCATCATACCCTCATTCTAGACATCCTCCCGCGTGACAATCCAGCCTAAACCACCCGCCGCCACAATCCCTCCCCCGAAGCGCCGACGCCCCAGCCTCTAGGCCTCGATACCCGCCATTCCCCCGCGCCCCCCCGCGCGCGTAGGGGCGAGGCATGCCTCGCCCTCACCTCGCTCTCGAACATTGCTCTTTCGTGCTTCGGACTTGTTTCGAATTTCGCACTTCCCATTTCGAATTTCCCCACGACATCCATCCACCGCTGCGTCACTCACCGTGTTGCGTAGCGCTCAATCGCCGTAGCGATAATGCGCCCATGATATCCCACCTTGACGCCGGGCAGGGGGGGCACTACCCTCTGCGTATGCCAATGTTGTCGAAACGTCGATCCTGGAGGTCGCTTCTCATGAAGCCTGCATCGTTCGCTCTTCCCACCCTCATCCTTTCGATCGTCTCCTTCGCGGGGCCGTTGGCCCGCGCGCAGATGACGATCGGTGATAGCACCACGATCGCCTTGGCCTCTATCGCCCAAGCGCGAGAGATCCTCACCGCCCGCGATGATTTCGTCCAGCGCATGAGCCCCTTCGACCGTGCCGCCCGCCTCCGGACCATTCGCCCCGTCTCCGAAGAAGAATACCTCCGCTTCGTCGCCGACCACGTCCTCCCCTGGACCGACGCCGAAGAGCAGTCGATCCAATCCGCTCTCGACGACCTGCTCTCCAAACTCGCCGACCTCGCCTGGGCATTCCCCGAAAAGGTCTTCCTGATCAAGACCACCGGAGCCGAAGAGGGCGGTGCCGCCTACACCCGCGCCAACGCCGTCGTCCTTCCGCAGAACATGCTCGCCGCGCCGCCCGTCGCCATGCGCAAGCTCGTCTGCCACGAACTCTTCCACGTCCTCTCGCGCGCCAACCCCGCGCTCCGCGACAAGCTCTACGCCGTCATCGGCTTCGTCCCGTGCCACGAACTCGAACTGCCCGACGAACTCAAGCAGCGGAAGATCTCGAATCCCGATGCACCCAGAAACGATCACTGCATCCGCGTCCGCGTCGACGACCGGGAGCACTGGGCCGTCCCCATCATCTTCTCCCGCACCCCCGACTACGACCCCGAGCAGGGCGGCCCGTTCTTCCGCTATCTCACCTTCCGTCTCCTGCTCGTCGCGCGAAACGACGAGACCTCTGCCGTCACCCCGCTCTACGAAGCCCAGGAACCCCACCTCGTCGAACCATCCGACGTATCGGGCTTCTTCGAGCAGATCGGCCGCAATACCCACTACATCCTCCATCCCGAGGAGATCCTCGCCGACAATTTCGTCCTCCTCCAGCTCGGAGCCGAAAACGTCCCCTCCCCCCGAATCCTCGAACGAATGGCCGCCATCCTCCAGGCCGCCCGACCCGATCCCTCCAATTCCCCTCCGGCCTCCAGTCTCCAACCTCCAACCTCCAGCCTCTAGCCTCTAGCCTCCCGCCTACACCCTCCCGCATGCTCGTCCGGAAAGTTGAGCACCGCAAACTCACCCGCCAGCTCGATCGCCTTGCGATCCCGCGCCCGCGCCGCCTCCACCTCATCGTCGAATAGCCCCAGGTAGTGCTCCCGTCGGTTGTGCTGAACCTTCGCCTCCCACTTGTCCCCACGCGGGAACACCCCGCGAAACCGCGACTTGCCCGGACGCCGCCGTCGCGAATTCTGCGAGTTCTGAAGCTGCGTGCACACCCGCAGATTGCACCGCCGGTTGTCCAGCCCGTTCCCGTTGATATGATCCACCACCATCCCCCTGGGTGGCTTCATAATCTGCCGGTGCATGCTGATCGCCCGCCCCCCATGCGTCCGGGACGCATAGAACGTCCGGCTCCGGTCCGCACGCTGCGCATACCACCTGTACTTCGCCAGCCCCGCATAGTCCGCCGCATCCACGATCGCATGCTTGCCCTGCGTCAGACTGATGTACCGAATCGCCGGGTCCGACGACTCCTTCGGCGCCGCCCACACGGTAGGACACCGCCGCGCCCGAAAATTCGCACACCCTCCGCCTGGCGTCACCTCGCTCAGCTCGCCTCCCGCCCCCGCCTTGTGGAAGCAGATCATCAACCCAGGCCACCGCAGCAGAATCACCCGCAGCCAACGCCCCCTCAGCCGCTCCGCAAACACACAATTCTCGCAACACCCCTTCCGCTTCGTCGCCACGTCATCTCGCTCGTGCATCGGAACCTCCTGTCGTCGTTCCTCCTTCCCCGTCCCCCTCTCCGACGCACCGCGCACCCCTTCAGAGTCCGCCCCGGGCCTGTCGCCCGAGGCACTGCCTGAAGTTTACTCATATATGGTCAAAAGAGCAAGCAAAAAACCAAAAAAAACACGCCCCCTAACCCCCGCCCCCACCAGCACTAACAACCCCAGCCCGAAAAATTCGCATGCGACAACTAAGCCGGCGTCCCACAGAACGCTGCCTCCTCCGCTTCACCATGCGCAGATGCCATTAGCCGCACTGGCTTTTTGCTCTTCACTCCACGCGCCGCACCGTGGTACAATACGATGGTACGACAACCCCTGTCGCCGAGGTGCAAGCGATGATTCAGAATGCCGACACGAATGGCCATGGGGCCGATCGCGACCTGCTCGTCGAGTGCAAGGACGCGGTTCGCCAGGTTGCGCCCGAGGCGCAACTGATCCTTTATGGCTCTCGCGCTCGCGGTGATGCCCGCGACGACTCTGACTATGACCTGCTCGTCGTCGTTGACCGCGAGGTGGACATGGCCTTGGAGCGCGCCATTGTCAATCGCTTGGTCCCCCTCGAGGCGCGCACCGGCAAGGCCTTGACCGCTCTCGTTTACAGCCGCGCGCAATGGAACTCCGCGCAATGTCGAGCGATGCCGCTGCATCGCAACGTCACACACGAGGGCGTGATCGTATGACCCACGAAGAACGCACGCTGATCGAGTACCGTCTGGCACGCGCCCGGGAGACTCTGGAGGAGGCCGCATTGCTCTTTCGCGCAGACCACCTTCATGCCTACGTCAATCGCCTCTATTATGCATGCTTCTACGCCGTCTCGGCGCTGCTCCTGGCGAAGGGACTGGCAACGAGCCGGCACAGCCACCTGCGGGGACTCCTCCACAGGCAGTTCGTCCGCTCCGGCTTGATCCCTGTCGAGCACGGCCAGCTCTTCGATCTGCTCTACAATAACCGCCAGAAGGGCGACTACGCCGATCTGGTCACCTTCGATGCAAACCAAATCCAGGAATGGCTCCTCCAGGCCCGTCAGTTCGTCGACCACATAGCCGCCTTGACCTTCGACCAGCCATAGACGTCGCGCGGACCTCGCCCCGCCCCACGTAGCTCGTGCGTCCCCGCACGAGCTCCCAGCCTGCTACGTTCACGCCTCCTCGTCAGAATGAGCCACCGCATCCTCCGCTGCCGTTTCTACCTCACTTCGCCATTCGCACTGATCCGTCACGCTCCGAATCCACTCCTTGTCCCCGCCCGTCGGATACTGCCTGCCATCTGTCATTC
>CAZTGH010000076.1:7416-17113 GCA_964612985.1 uncultured Pirellulales bacterium | reverse complement strand
CGCCCCGAAGGCCTCGCCATCTTCCTCGAGCAGTCACCCCCGCCCGCCGAACTCAACGCCCTGTTCCACCGCTTCACCCGCCTCTACTGAACGCCCCCGCCTGCACAGAATGTCGCCAACCCGCGTACGACGTTGTTAGGCTTGTTTCAGGTTCACTCGCAGAGCTTGTGCCGCGCCAGCGTCACATGCTTGATCGTGCCGAACGCGACGCTGGCCAGGAGCATGCCGATGGTGGCCGGCACCGCGAACCGCCGAACGGGCTGGGCAGGCGTCGCGAACTCATCTTGCAGGCCTGCAAGCTGCGATGCCGCTTGCCACTTCTGTTCGAGATCGAAGGTGGTTTGCAGATGTCCCAACGTTCGCCCGGCCACCCGCTGGACGTGTGGATGTGTGTTCTGTCCGGTGTGCCGACGCAAGCTTTCCAGCATGTTTTGGGCCGGCGCCATCTGCCCCAATATCAGCGCCGTAAAGTACACGATGAACTCGTCCGGCTCCGGGCGGCTCAAATGCGTTTCCAGCATCCCGATCAGCGTCAGGATTCCCTCGTCGGCGTCTTGCCAGTTGCCGCTCCGCGCCATTGCCGCCAGCCGCCACATGGCGTGAAAGCAATGCTCGTACGGATCGCCCGAATCATAAGGCGGAAAGAAGATTTTGTTGCGGGCGAGGATGAAAAAGGCGTAGGTGCACGGCGATGACTGCGGCGGGTCGGGCAGACTCAGGAAAGCCCGAAGACCGCCGTACCATGGAAGCCGGTGCAGACTTTCGAACAAGGCATAGGTCTTACACAGGTCGCCGCCGATGGTCCTCTGCACCGCCGCGAAGATATCCTCTTCTTCGCTCTGTAACGCGCTGAATGCCTCCAGAGCCACCGGGGCCCTTCGCTTACAGTCCAAACCCCCGATCAACTCGGCCTCAGGCGGATTTTGGGATATCCATTCGATGGCTGCCTGAGTGGTGCCCGATCGGTACGGGGCATTCCTCAGACGAAATAGAGCATGCTGGCGATCGGAACGCTGCATGGCAGACTCCTCTGACGGGTACGGATGCCGAAAGATGGTTCCACGGCGGCAGGGCGGCCACATGCCGCTCGGACCGGAACGACAATTCGCCCCACAGGGCAAAACGGCCTCGACAATTTACCTTTTTCTTGCGTCCGACCGGTGGTACCATACTTCTACAGGTTCATGCAAAAAGAGATTCAAGAATCAGCATGCAGCATATGAGAAACGGATTGCGTCGGTCAAGTCAGACCAATTGTGGACGTCAAGGTGCCCTCGCCCCGGGCTGTACAATAGGACCTTGTATGGCCAATACTGTGAACATTTCCCTGGCTAACTACGGATCATTTATGGCTTATAAAAGTGCCATGTAGAACGGCCGAGGTCACCTGTGCAACCATATACGCTCTCGTGGAAGGAGAATCGCGGATGAAGGTGGAATTCCGTCTCAAAGAGCTGTTGAGCCGCTACGGGCAGGACTACCACGGGGTCATTGGCGATCTGGCGGACTGGGCCGGCGTCAACCGCCACACCATCGCCCGTCTCTACAACGATCGTGCCGCCAGCGTCAGTTTTGTATTGCTGAGCCGGTTGTGCGGTTGGCTCACCGAGAGGGGCATTCCCGCCGACGAACTTCCCGGCGGTCTCTTCGGCATCGGCCGCGCCCCGCTCTGGAGCGCCATGGCCCGGCAGGGCGGCCAGGTCACCATCTACCTGGGCGAGTATCAGCCCCTCAGTGCCGGCGAAGTGACTTGGCGCTGGATCTCACGTCGCGATTCGACCGTGGCCTCCGAGTTGGTCCAGCAACTCTCAGCCGACACGCAGGTCGGCCTGCGCGCCCCCCACTTGAATCTTCGATACCTGCCGTTTCGCTATTCACCCTCCGATCGCATTGTCGATGCGAGATTGCTCAACGAAGACATCAGCCGCACCCGCGAAGTCTTCCGCCAGACCCAGCAGAACCCCGAGCCCGGCACCGCCATCCTCATCGGCAGCCAGCGCGTCAACTACCTGCTCGAGTTCTTCGTCGCCGATCTGTTCGGGTGCAAACCCTTCGCTCCGCCCTCCGGACCGCCCTCCGTGCCGTTCTTCAGCGTTTACCGCCAGAGCGACCAGAACACCCCCAGTTGCTTCGGCGCGCCGCGCAACCCCTTCCAGCAGAAAGACAGCGCCACCCCCGGCCTGCACTACCTCAACGAACGGGGCAACTGGGTCGTCTGCCCTTGGGTGCGAGAACAGCAGGACGCCGGCGTCGTCATCTCCGTCAACGATCACCGCCGCAAGTCGATCACCCTGGCCCTTTTCGGCTTCTCCGGGCGCGCCACCGAGGTCATCGGCAAGCAACTCGTCAGCAAGGAAGACCTCTTCTGGCCCCCCACCCTCCGACGCAAGACCCGCGAAGTGGGCGTTTTTGTCTGTCGCCTCACGTATAAATCCCCTGGCAGCGACTACGACGCTCAGGCCGACGCTCAGAAACATATCTGCCAGGTCACCCGCCTCGAAGAAAAGACTCTCGAGAAGTTCGTCCATTAACGCAGGTTCGCAGCGCGACCTCCCCCGGCTGATGCCGGTCTCGATTTTTCCCGAGAAATCGGCCGAATGCACGCTTCATCGGTTGAAACCCGAACTCGTACGTCCTACGATAGTACAACCGATTCTATGCCGCATGTTGTTGCACCTTCTCAGACGGAGATGCTCCCGAGATTGCCCAGAGCGACAGCACGCGCCGACGCCGTTTGGCAAGGAAAGCCCAGGACGCCACATTCAATGCGAAAGGATGCACCATGACGACACAGGCAAATATGGGTTCGACCGTGAAACTCCACTATACGTGCAAACTCGACGATGGGGCGGTATTGGTCAACTCGAGAGAGCAGGAACCGATTGAGTTCACGGTCGGCCAGGGCCAGGTCCTGCCCGGAATCGAAGAGGCGGTCCAGGGGATGGAGGCCGGCCAATCCAAGACGATCCAGGTCCCGCCGGAGAAGGCCTTTGGCCCGCATCGGACCGAATTGATGGAAGAGATCCCGCGGGGCCAGCTACCCGATGGTATGGAACCGCAGGTCGGACAGCGACTGACCGTCAGCCACCCCGATGGCCAGTCCACCAGCGTTACCGTCGCCGACGTCTCGGATTCCACCGTGACCCTGGATGCGAACCACCCCCTGGCGGACAAGAATCTCAATTTCGAGTTGGAGTTGCTGGAAGTCAGCTAACCGGACCTGATGGCGCCGCTCTGCGCCCGCTGCCTGCGCCTCGCGGCTCATCGCCCGCCGCTTATTGCACGACGAAGGTTGCTTCGGCCGGACGCGCTGCGCCCAGTGCGAGCCCGCGCCCGCCCGGAGAGCACCCGCCGACCGTAATCCTGAACTCGCCAGGCTCCAGGACGCTCTCGCCCTGGTCGTTGACGAGTGCCATCATCGCCGCCGTAACCGTGAAGCGGACCGTCTTCTTCTGCCCCGGTTTCAAGGCCACGCGCTGGAACCCCTTCAGCGCCACAATCGGCGTCCGCGTCGACGCCTGCAAATCCGTCAGGTAAAGCTGCACGACCTCTTCGCCCGCCGCCGGGCCCGCATTCCGAACCATCACGCTCGCGCGAACCGGATCGCCCTGGCGCACCTTCTCGCGGTCAAGTTTCAGGTCGCCATACTCGAACTGCGTGTAGCTGAGCCCGAATCCGAAGGGGTACAGTGGCTCCTCGGTCATGTACCGATACGTACGCCCTTCCATCGAGTAATCCTCGTAAGGCGGCAACTGCTCCACCGATTTCGGAAACGTCAGCGGCAGCCGCCCCGACGGCGCCGCATCGCCAAACAGCACATCCGCCACCCCCAGCCCGCCTTGCTCGCCCGGATACCACACGTAGAGCACCGCATCCGCCAGCTCATGCACCTCGCCGATCGCCAGCGGGCTGCCCGCCGTCAGTACCACGATGATCGGCTTGTCGTTGCCCCGGCGCAGACGACGCAGAAACTGAACCTGGTTGGGCGGCAGGGCGATGTCCTTGCGGTCGCCCTTGTGAGGCGACGCGATCGATTCGCCTTCTTCACCCTCGAGCATCCCCGTAATGCCCATGACCACCACCATTGCGTCCGCCTGCTGCGCATCCCCCGTCGTCCAGTCCATCGGATTGACGTTCTCGCGATCCAGCAAGAACCCCTGCTTGTACTGAATGAAGCTCCCTGGCTCCAGCTTGCCGGTGATCCCCTCCAGGATTGTCACCATCTCGTCGCTGACCCCGTAATAATTCCCCATCAACGCATCGACGCTCGTCGCGCAGGGCCCCGTCACGTACAGATACCGCATGTCCTTCTTCAGAGGCAGCACGCCGTCGCGATTTTTCAGCAGCACCACCGACTTGGTCGCCGCCTCCCGCGCCAGCGCCTGGTGCTTCTCGCAGCGAATTACCTTGGTCGAAATCTTCGTATAGGGGTTCATCCTGGGCGGGTCGAACATTCCCAGCTTGAACCGCGTCGGCAGCAGGATCGACAGCGCTTCGTCGATCCTCTCCTCGGTCGTCAGCCCCGTCTCCACCGCCTCGACCAGGTGCGGATACGTGCTTCCGCAGTTGAGACTCACCCCGTGATTGAGCGCCATCGCCGCCGATTCGGCCGGTGAGCTGGTCACCTTGTGTCCCGCGTGCAGATCAACCAGTGCCCAGCAGTCCGAAAGGATGTGCCCCTCGAAGCCCCACTCGTCGCGCAGGATCTCGCCCAGCAGTGTCTTGCTCCCGCAGCAGGGCTCGCCGTTCGTGCGATTGTACGCACACATCACCGCCTCCACCTTCACGTCCACCAGCGCCTTGAACGCTGGAAGATACGTCTCGTACAGGTCTTTGTCGCTGGCGATGGCATCGAACTCGTGCCGCAACTCTTCCGGCCCGCTGTGCACCGCGTAGTGCTTCGCGCACGCCGCCGTCTTGAGGTACCGCGGATGGTCGCCCTGGAGCCCCTGGACGAAGGCCGACCCCATCACGCTCGTCAGATACGGGTCTTCGCCATACGTCTCCTGCCCCCGCCCCCAGCGCGGATCGCGAAAGATATTGATGTTCGGGGTCCAGAAGGTCAGCCCGCCGTATCGCAGCCGCACGTCGTTGTCGATCGCCGCCTGGTACATCGCCCGCGCCTCGTCCGAGATCGCCGTCGCCACCCGCGACACCAGGTCCTCGTCGAACGTCGCCGCCATCCCGATCGCCTGCGGAAACACCGTCGCCCGACCCGCCCGGGCCACCCCGTGCAGGCACTCGTTCCACCAGTTGTACGCCGGGACCCCCAGCCGCTCGATCGCCGGGCTGTCGTACATCATCTGCGAAACCTTCTCCGCCAGCGTCATCCGTCCGATCAGGTCCGCCACCCGCTCGTCGATCGAAAGCTTCGGATTCCAGAACGCCATCTCATCGCTGGCCTTGTCTCGCCCCCAGACCGCTTCGCCCTGGCCCGCCAGCACGATGCAAACCATGCCAAACGCCACGATAGCAGATACGAACGCGCGCCTCTTCATAGCCGGCCCCTTCATAAAATGCCCACACACCTCGTTCGGTTTCCCTGGTGCAGAACCGCGATCCGTGCCCCAAATCTACCCCTTCGCCGCCTCCTCCGCAAGCCCTCGTCCCACCATCCCACCGACGGCACTATCGCGACCTCTCTCTTCCCCCGTTACGCCAAGCGCCGCGCCCTGTCATCCTGAACGCCGCGAAGCACCTCCCCTCCGCCCGGAAATCACGATCGTTCTCAATCCGCCCCCGGATCGCTCTCCAGTCTGTCCCCGCACAACAGCTCCACAGGTATGGCAGCGACAGGCGAGAAAGCCTGCCGATGGCGGATACGCCTTGGTACTGGCCAACGACCGTCGTTTCGGGTACAACATGGTCGCAGAGCAAGCGCACACTGAAGGGAAGGGCAAACATGATCGACGCTTCTGGAATCTGGGCCGACCTCGAGGCCATCCGAGCCGCCGCGCCCCTCGTGCACAACGTCACGAACTGGGTGGTGATGGACATCACCGCCAACGCGCTGCTGGCCTTGGGCGCCTCACCCGTCATGGCCCACGCCACCGACGAGGTCAACGAGATGACCGCTCTCGCCGCCGCGGTCGTCCTCAACATGGGGACTCTCGACGAGCTTTGGATCGCCAGCATGATGACGAGCCTGTACGCCGCCCGCAGACACGCCAGGCCCGTGGTCTTCGACCCCGTCGGCGCCGGCGCGACCCGCTTGCGCACCGAAACCGCGCGGCGCCTGCTGGAAGCAGGGGGGATCTCTGTCCTTCGGGGCAACGCCTCGGAGATCGCCGCGCTCTCCGGAGCGACAGGACGCACCAAGGGTGTCGACAGCCTCGACGAGTCGCTGAAGGTAGCTGACGCTGCCGCCTCTCTGACCAAGCGCTGCCATGTCGTGGTCGTCAGTGGCGAGAAAGATGTAATCGTTGGCCGCGACCGGCGCTGTGTCCTCGCCAACGGCTGTGCGCTGATGACCCGCGTCACCGGCATGGGCTGCACCGCCACCGCACTGACCGGTGCGTTCCTGGCGGTTCAGCCCGACCCGTTCCTGGCTGCCGCCCACGGCATGGCGGTCATGGGCATCGCCGGGGAACTGGCTCGCGACATCAGCGCCGGACCGGCCAGCTTGCGGATGCACTTTCTCGATGCGCTGTACAACCTCGACGAGTCGACGATCGCATCGCACTTGCAGGTACAGCAATGAGCAGGCCCTTCGATCCCTTCCTGTACCTGGTGACCGACCGTGTCCTGGCCGGACCACGCCCGCTCGACGAGATCGTCGAAGAGGCCCTCGACGGGGGTGTCACCCTCGTCCAACTGCGAGAGAAGACCCTCGCCCATCAGCCCTTCGTCGACGAAGCGCGGCGCCTGCGAGAGCTTTGCCATCAGTACGCTATCCCCCTGATCGTCAACGACAACGTTGCCGTCGCTCGCGAAGCCGGCGCCGATGGCGTTCACCTGGGCCAGACGGACGTCTCCGTCGCCGAAGCCCGCCGGATCATGGGTCCCGACGCCATCATTGGTCTCTCCGTCGAAAGCGTCGAACAAGCCCAGGCTGCCGCCGACCTCGACGTCGACTATCTGGCCGCCAGTCCTGTCTTCCTCACCCCCACCAAGATCGACACCGCTCCGCCCCTGGGACTCGGAGGCCTCCGCGCCATCCGCACCGCCTGGGACAAGCCCCTGGTCGCTATCGGAGGCATCAACCTCACCAACGCACGTGATGTGCTCGGCGCCGGCGCGGACGGGCTGGCGGTGATCTCGGCGCTCATGGCCGCCCCCGATCCCTGCCAGGCCGCCAGAGAATTCTCTCGCCTCCGCTCCCCTCACTGAGCCCGCACGTGCGCGGTCAGCACCAGAAAGACCGCCCGCTGCCCCTCCTGCGTCGCCGCCGCAATGGCCGGCTCCCCCGGCGTCAGCAGAATGTACCCATCCCACTCCCACGAATCCGTCTCCGGCGGACCCTCCTCCGCCCCCGACCGCACCGTGAAAATCCGACACGAAAGCTCGTAGTTGACCTGCACCGACCGCTCCGAATCCAAGCTTGCCCAAACCGACAGAGTGCTGCCTTCTTCATACGGTGCATAGTTTCTTTGTGGCGGCGGACCATCCCGCTGGACATAGACGGTATGTGTCCCGTGCACCTTGCTTGCCCTCTGGTCCTGCGTGGCCTCCTTCGCCCCCGCCATTACCCGTCCCTGACCGTTCTCCAGACACCTCAGAAGGTTCGCGACGCTGACCGCACGAGGCGCTTGCCCGATCCGGCTGACCCCCATCTCATACAACGCCGGCACGTTCACCTCCACTACGAACGCCTCCACCAGGATCGTCGCCGCCTGCCCCTCGCTCTGTGGCTCCGCTCGCCTGGGCTGCGCCTCCGCCGGCCCCTGAATCATCGCCGCCGCACAAAGGATCACCGCCACTATCGACACACACGCCAGTGTCCGCACCATCGTCGTCTCCTTTCCAATTTCGCCTTCGCCAATCGCACTTCCGCTCAACATCATAAGGCACACACCCGCCCACCCGTCACACAGAAACGCCGCATCGGTTATCGGCTTAGGTTGTCCGAGTCAGGCTGGAAACCTCAAAGCGAAGCCTTGGGGATGACGGATGCAATTCTGGCTTGTGTATCGAGGCAAGTGGATGCTCTCATCCATCCCCAAGGCCTGCGGACTTGAGGCTGCCACACCTGCACCCACGTCAATTTTCCGTTTGCCCTACAATGCTTCTCTGTTAGCATGTCCTCCGGTGGTAGTCGTTCCAACGTCCCGAGAACCAATCAGAAAAGAAGGAGCGAACGATGAGAGCATTCTGGCTTCTGTGCGCAGTAGGATCGTTGTCGGTGCTCGGTTGTGCCGGTCCCGAGAAGTCGTCGTCGAAGAAGGAAGACGCCGTGATTGAGGCGAAAGTCAAACAGCTCGTCGCCAGGATGACGCTTGAAGAGAAGGTCGGCCAGATGACCCAGATCACCCTGGAATCCTTCGCCCAATCCGGCCAGGATGGCTACCTCGTCCTCGACCCCGAGAAACTGCGCGACGGCATCGTCAACCACCACATCGGTTCGATCCTCAACTGCGGCGGCCAGGCACGCACCCCGAAAAACTGGCAGGAAATGATTGCTCAGATGCAGGACATCGCCACCAAAGAAACCCGCCTCGGCATCCCGATCCTCTACGGCATCGACTCGATCCACGGCGCCAACTACGTGCTCGGCGCGACGATCTTCCCGCAGAATATCGCGATGGGCGCTGCCCGCAACGTCGAGTTGACGGCCAGGGCTGCCGAGATCACCGCGCTCGAAACCCGCGCCGTCGGCATCCCGTGGAACTTCAACCCCGTTCTCGGTCTCGCCCGCCAGCCGATGTGGCCCCGCGTCTTTGAAACGTACGGCGAAGACGCCCACGTTGCCTCGGTCATGGGCGCCGCCTACGTCCGCGCCCAGCAGGGCGACGACATCTCCCGCTCCGACAAGGTCGCCACCTGCATGAAGCACTACCTGGGCTACAGCGTCCCGCGTTCCGGCCGGGACCGCACCCCCGCCTACATCCCCGAACGCCAGTTGCGACAGCGCTTCCTTAAGCCCTTCGCCGCCGCCGTCCAGGCCGGCACCGTCACCTGCATGGTCAACTCCTCCGAGATCAACGGAGTCCCCGTCCATTCGAGCACCTTCTACCTGAAAGACCTTCTCCGCGACGAACTCGGCTTCGAAGGCTTCGTCGTCAGCGACTGGGCCGACATCGAAAATCTCTACACACGCGAGAAGGTCGCAAAGGACCGCCGCGAAGCGGTCAAGATGGCGGTTCTGGCCGGCATCGACATGAGCATGGTCCCCTACGATTACAGCTTCTACGACACGCTGATCGAACTCGTCAACGAGGGCGAGGTCCCCATGTCCCGCATTGACGAAGCCGTCGCCGACATTCTCCGCGTCAAATTCAAACTGGGCCTCTTCGAAAGACCCTATCCCAATCCCAGCCTCCTCGACAACGTGGGCCTCGAAGAAAGCCGCCTCGTGAACCTCCAGGCCGCCCAGGAGGCGATCACGCTGCTCAAGAACGAATCCCAAACCCTCCCGCTGGCGAAAAGCACCAAAGTCCTCGTCACCGGCCCCACCGCCGACCGCATGTCCGTCCTCAACGGAGGCTGGACCCTCACCTGGCAGGGCGACAACGAAGCCCTCTACCCCCAGGAAAAACAC
>CAZTGH010000076.1:0-7406 GCA_964612985.1 uncultured Pirellulales bacterium | reverse complement strand
CCGTCCTCGAAGCCATCCGCGCCAAGGTGGGCGAGGATAACGTCACCTACGTCGATGCCGTCTCCTTCGATGAGGAAAAGGACATCGTCGGCGCTGTCGCCGCCGCGCGGAATGCCGACGTCGTCGTTGCCTGCATCGGCGAGCCCGCCTACTGCGAAACGCCCGGCAACATCAACGATCTGACGATGACCGAGCCGCAGTTGAAGCTCGTCGAGCAACTCGCCGCCACCGGCAAGCCCGTCGTCCTGGTGCTCATCGAAGGCCGACCCCGCGTGATCCGCACCATCGTCGACGACGCGCAGGCCATCCTTACCGCCTACCTGCCCGGCATGGAAGGGGGGCAGGCGGTCGCCGACGTCCTCTTTGGCGATGTCAACCCCAGCGGCAAGCTGCCTTATACCTATCCCCGCTACGCCAACACCTTCGTCCCGTATGACCACAAACCGAGCGAAGCCACTCGCGAAAATCCGTTCGATCCACAGTGGCCGTTCGGACATGGCCTTTCCTACAGCGCTTTCAGCTACCACGGCTTGCAGGCCGACAAGAGCGAGATGAAGCCAGGCGATACCGTCACCGTCACCGTCCAGGTAACCAATACCAGCGATCTCGCTGGCAAGGAAACCGTGGAACTCTACCTCTCGGACCTCGTCGCCACGGTCACCCCCGCGGTTCGCCAACTCAAGCGCTTCCAGAAGGTCGACCTGCGGCCCAGACAGACGCAGACCGTGCGCTTCGAGTTGAATTACGACGACCTGGCCTTCATCGGCCGCGACAACAAGCCCGTCGTCGAACCGGGCGAGTTCCAGATCAGCGTAGGCGAGCTCTCCGTCCTCCTGATGGTACCCGAACCCGCCAGGTAGGGCGGCAAAGTAAGGAGCTTTTCACACGTGCTGTCGGTTCGATGCGGCCTATCCATCCAACAGTACCTGTGCGACCGGTGGAACGCCGAACAGAAATGCCCTGGGCGATTTCCTGGAAGAACATTTTCCTTTTCTTCCGGGATCGCGCATAATTTTGGCTTGGGATTTGAGCAGCCGATAACGCATGTGAGGTGCCATGAAAACGCATTTTGATTGTATTCCCTGTGCGATCCGCCAGGTGCTCGATTCGATTCGCATGATCACCGACGATGAGGTCATGCACGAGAAGGTCCTGCGCAAGGCCCTCGGCCTCTGGCACGACATGGACATGCGCGAGAGCCCGCCCGCCGTCGCCCGCAAGGTCCATCGCATGCTGCGCGAGATGACCGGCGTCGCCGATCCCTACCTCGAGCTCAAGCAGCGCTACAATCGCCTGGCCATGGAAATGGTCGACGACCTCGAAGAGACCGTCGCCGGTTCCGCCGACCGCATGGAAACCGCTGTTCGTCTCGCGATCGCCGGCAACATCATCGACTTCGGCGTCGGTTCCACTGTCGACGAGAGCGTCGTCGAGGGCACCATCGCTCGCTCGCTCACCGACCCGCTCGACCTCGAAGCCCTCATCGAGTTCAAGGTCGCCATCGCCGAGGCCTCCGAGATCCTCTACCTCGGCGACAACGCCGGAGAGATCGTCTTCGACCGCCTGCTCATCGAGCAGATGCCCCGCCAGAAAGTGGCCTTCGTCGTGCGCGGCGCCCCCATCCTCAACGACGTCCTGATGGCCGACGCCCAGATGGTCGGCATGACCGACCTCGTCGAGGTCATCGACAACGGCGCCGACGCCCCCGGCACCATCCTCGAAATCTGCTCCAAGGCCTTCCGCAGACGCTTTGAAAAGGCCGACCTGATCATCGCCAAGGGCCAGGGCAACTTCGAAACGCTCAACGATTCCGATCGCGACATCTTCTTTCTGCTGCGCCCCAAATGCATGGTCCTCGCCCGCCACCTCGACTGCGATCTGGGCCGCCAGGTGCTGACGCGCAGCGGCGCCCTGCCGCCCCAGCAGCACAAGACCAAGACCAGGGCACGCACCGTTGCCTGACACGGCAGGGCGAACCTCGGGACAGATAGTCACCTGTGCAAGAGCAGCGAGCGGTAGGAGCGGACGGATGAGGCTCATGGGACTCGTGGGACCTATGGTGCTGGCGTGAGATGGAGATCGGGCGGTAGGTCTTAACGGGACCTAGCGCGGGGTGGAGAACGGCGGGTTCATCACTTGGGGCGTGGGGGCGTCGAGCTTTCTTCGCTTGCCGACGAGAGCTGTGCCGGTCGCGCAGATCGGTCGGCACACGACCGTTGGGCCCGCAGAAATCGCCTACGATGGCCGCCTGCGGCTCATCGTTCGGCCTCTGGAGTATGGTAGGTCTCAATGGGACCTGGCGCGCGGGATGGTGCGGAGGCGTGTGGCGAGGCGCATTGGGGAGCGATGGGTGCGCCGGGGGATGGACGGGCGTGGGTTCCGGGGCGCGGCGCCGCGGGCGTATCTCTGTTCGGCTTGGCTCAGGGCACGCTGCGCTGGTATCTCGCATCGCATATCTCGCGGGAGTGGGGTTTGGGGGCGAAGGGCCACTTTGATTTCTGGGGTCGATCGGGAAGAAAATTCAAAGAGTTTCGGTTTTGGGCTTGAACTGACGACAGATGTCGTTAGTATAGATTGTTGACAGTTGTCATTAACTGTAGATGGTCCTTTTCTGAAGGATTGGGGATGGATTTACCACGACTGACGCCGGCGGAATTCGAGATTATGGATGCGGTATGGGAGGGGGAGGAGATGACGGTCACGGAAGTGATGAACCAGCTCAATGCCTTCAAGGAGAAGCCGTTCAGCCGTTCCACGATCCAGGTCCAAATGCAGCGGTTGGCAGAGAAGGGCTGGCTGCGCTATCGGGAGGAAGGGAACACGTTCTTGTACTCGGCCACGGTGGAACGATCGGAGGCTACGGCTCACATCGTGGAGGAGGTCAGGAGACGGGTGTTCGGCGATTCCTGTACGGAGCTGGTCCGCACGCTGCTGGATCACACGAAAATTTCGAGCCGGGACATCGCGGAGTTACGGAAGTTGATCGACCAATACACGAAGAGGCGATGAACATGCCCACGGACTTCTACACTATGAGCGTCAGCGGACAGGGATTTCTCAACCTTTTCGTCAACCTCTTTCTGCTGACGCTGGTTGCGGGAGTGCTGCTGATCGGCAGCCGGAAGTGGTGGACACAGACGCGGAGTTTCATCCTCCTGGGAGTGATCGTCAGCTACCTGGCGGTTACGGCGTGGAACGTGGTGTTCTTTGGACAACCCGAGAATCGAATCGCCCTGCTTTCGTTGAGCCTGCCGGCGATCGAGCCCGAGGCGATACCCCAGCAGGCGCGGTCTGCTGACGTGACGGACTTCGACCCTCTGCGAAATGGTACGAGTCTGCCGCGGGAAACGAATTCGTCCCTGGAAAAACCAGCGCGAGGTCAGCACGCGTCATGGTCTCGGGGGGTGCTGTCGGGGGCGTCCATTGCCGGCACGATCTGGCTGTTGGGCAGCGGCTTATTCCTGGTCGGCCTCTTGTACAACCTGTTGGCGGTGGCACGGTTCCGGCGACGATTGAGTCGGGTGACGGACGGGAGATTGCCGGCGCTATTGCAGGAAGTCCAGTCCAAACTACAATGGCGCGCGATGCCGTCCCTGTATGTCTCGGCAGAGATAGAGACTCCCATGACGATCGGGATTCTTCATCCGGCGATCGTTTTGCCCGAGAAACTGCTGACTGTCACGAGTCGGGAGGAGTTCCTCTGCATCCTCGCCCATGAATCCGCTCACATCCAACATGGGGACAATCTGATCGGGGTGCTCCAGCGGATCTTCATTGCGTCGAACTGGTGGAATCCGTTGGCTTATGTCATCAGTGCCAGGTATTCAATGACGAGGGAAGAGATCTGCGACGACTACGCTCTCCAGATGATCGACGATTCGACTCGCTACACCACGTGCTTGGTCAATCTGGCGGAAAAGAGCCGCTTGATCGGTACCTTCCGACCGGCGGTGGGCCTGGTGGGCGGCAAGCGAAATCTCACCAAACGCGTCATCAGAATTCTACGAAAGGAGCAACCCGTGAATACCGGACTGTCAACAACCAAGAAGTGGCTTCTCGGCGGATTGTGTGCGGCGATGATCCTGTGCTGTGGCGGCATGGAGACCGTTTTTGCCCAGGACTTCGAGGCAGTGGAAAGGAAGCTCGGCGAAGCGGTAGCCGAGGGTAATCTTTCGCTGGAACAGGCCGGGGTCATGATGGATGCGCTGCGGCGTGCCAGCACCACCGAGCAAGATTCTGGTACCAACCGTGCAATGGCTTATCTGACGAGCGTGAGGAAGGAACTCAGTGCAGCGGTCGAGGCAGGCGAGATCAGCAGGGAAGAGGCGGGCAAGAGGTTCGAATACGCCGAGGGAATGATGCGAGAACGAATCGGCTTCAGCAAGCGTGTCGAAGATGCGATCGAACGAGGTGACTTAACCCGCGAAGAGGCGAATACCAAGTACAGAGAGTTTGCCAAGCGGACGGGCCAAAAGGACGGATGGGAAGGCTTTAGGAAACGCGTTGAAAACGCCGTCGAAAGGGGCGACCTGACCCGCGAGGAGGCGGATGCGAAGTACAGGGAATTCCGCCAGCAGAGGGGCGAAAAGGAGGTCGCTGAGGCGGATGGCTCGAATCGCGGTGACGCGTATCTGATCGAATTGAGGAAAGAGCTTGGTGCGGCAGTCGAGGCGGGGAAGATCAGCAGGGAAGAGGCGGGTAAGAAGTTCGAAACCGCCGAGAGAACGATGCGAGAGCGAATCGGCTTCCGGAAGCGCGTCGAAGATGCCGTGGAACGGGGCGACCTGACCCGTGTGGAGGCAGAGGCGAAGTACCGGGAGTTCGGTCAGGGGATGGCCCAAAGGCGAGATTGGGAAGGCTTCAAGAAGCGAGTGGAAGACGCCGTCGAACGGGGTGACTTAACGCACGAGCAGGCCGAGGCGAAATACAGGGAGTTCCGCAAGCAGATGGGCCGGGAAAGATAGTCGGTTCAAGCTCGATCCAGGGCCCGGGAGGACGGCAGCGCATCTGAGCTGGAATCGCCCCTGGCCTGACTGCAACTGCGTAGCGCGTCCCATCCAGAACGAGTTGGGGGCACGGGGTGCGCCTATAGCGAGGTCAGAATGAAACGATTGCGAATGGGCACCGATGTTCTTCGCCCTCTTATCCTGGGCCTGCTGTTGGGACTCGCTGTCTTTCTGGCAGCAACAGTCAAGCACTGGGCCGTCAAACAGCCGTCACCTAGGGTCAAGGCACACGCCCACTCTGTGGAAGCGCTCTATGATGCATCGCCCTGGTGGTGCCACATCCAAGTCGATGGAAATGATTGGCTTGCCACGTCTGCGAACACTGTGCGACTGAGAGAACTGGTAAGCACATCGGACAAGGAACTGGTCCTTCCGGTCTTTCCCACGGTCTATAAACCCAACAATGTCGATCGCCTGTACTACCAGAGCCTCCTGGAGAGCGGCATTGCATGTGGCGACAAGGTCCTCGTAGTGGGGACAGGCTCCGGCTGCGATGCCTGGGTGGCCTGGTTGAAGTCGCAAAGCCTCGTTTATGTTATCGACATCAATCCCATGGCGATCGCCAATACCAAGGCCACCGCCCGGCTGGGCGGATTTGAGGTTCGCGCGCTGTTGGGCGATATCCGCGAGGCGGATTTGCCGGACGACTTCCAGGAGTTTGATTTTGTTCTGTGGAATATGCCCTTTCTGAACAGCGGCGATCGAGCCAATTTTCACGACGGCGATGATGGGCGTATCCTGAAGGGTTTTCTGACGTTGCTGCCGTCCTTGTTGAAGCAAGGTGGGCAGGCCATCCTGCTAAACACCGCCGATGCGGCGGAATTCATCAGCCTGCCGCATACCGCCAAGAGAGATGAGGGCGAGTATGTGGTCTACATCATTGCGAAGAGCTAGGCGAAACAGCGGCTTCCAAAAAAAGGAGACGCTATGTTGCCGTCGAGGACACACCATCGATCCTGGCATGGTTTCACTCTGGTGGAGCTGCTGGTGGTCATCTCGGTCATTGCGATGTTGATGGGCATCCTCGTGCCCGTTCTGTCGCGAGCGCGGCAGAGCGCATATCGCGTCGCCTGCCTGTCCAACCTGCGACAGATTGGAGTGGCCATCCAGATCTACCGCGACGAGCACAGGCAGAAGTTCCTGCTCGCGCGCTACATGCCGGCGCCGTTTATCAGCATGGTGGACGATCCGCCACTGCACACACACACTGCGGGCGGACCAGAAAGGTGAAGCAGAAGTCTACCGATGTCCCGGCGACAAGGTCGTCTATGACGTCTGCCAGGAGGATGCGCGGACCAGTTACGCGTACAATGCCGAGTTGGCTGGGCGGGAACCCGATGAAACGTGGTTTCCACGGCGCAACATTCGGGTCCCCGAGATCCCAGTCTTGCGCGACTGCGATGGCTATACGTTCCTACTGGATGCGCCGCACGAGCCGATCACCGCACCGTTCTTCCACGCGCGGAGGAACACGCTTTTCGCCGATATCCACGTCGATAGTTGCAGCCAAGAGGAGATCGCTCAAGATGAACGCTAAGAAAAAGACGCTGGTCGTGGCTCTTGCTGTCGTGGCGCCCGTGGTCCTGGTATCGGGCCTCTACTATGCGCACCTGACGACCCCGCCGCCTGTGCCGAAGACCTTCGAGCAGGCGGTAAAGACGATGGGCTCAGGGCGATACCAGCGTCTGCCCCACTATCGCAAAGCCGAGTATGCGGGGCAGGCGAGAAGGCTCTTTACGGAACTGCCGCCGGAACGTCGGGAACAGGTACGCAAGGACATGGCGGAGAATGAGACGCTGGGTCCGATCGCACGCGAAATGGGGCGCGGCGCCGAGATCGAACTCTACAAGGCCTTCTCGCGCGCCCCTCGCGCTGCGCGCGTCAAGATGCTGGATGCGGAAATCCAACGGCGCGAAGCCGCGCGTACGGCGCGTCAGGAACGGTCCAGGCAGAGTGCGACGCAGCGGCAGGCCCAAGCCGGCAGACAGGGGCCGACGCGAACCGCGACCCAGGTGGTTCGCGGCATGGTCCAGCAGGACAATCCCCAGACGGGCGCGTTCGGGCTCGGCGCTGAATACAGCAAGGCTATGAGGGAAAGACGAAAAGAACTCGGCCTGCCAGAATACTGATCTCTGGAGTTGCCCGCTCGTACGCGATTCGAGACCGGTGACACGGACGGATTTTCGCAACGCGCCTCCACGAAGGTGTCGGCACGACCACATCTTCTCACACACGCGTGTCGGCACCTCCTTTGTGCCAGCCAGCTGCGCGGGGTTGGTGGTGCGTCAGGCGGGGAGGTTGGCGAAGGCCTCGTCGCGGGTCATTTCGACGCGGACGAAGGGCCTGTCGGCCTGGGCGATCCGGGCCATTTCGGCTTCGATCCGCTCGAAATCGTCGGGG
>CAZTGH010000075.1:0-17250 GCA_964612985.1 uncultured Pirellulales bacterium | reverse complement strand
GTATGCCCGGTGGTGTGAGAGGCCGGAGGGCGCGACCCCTCCAGCCTACTCGATCAGTCTGGCTTGGTGCCAGACCCTACGACGCGACCCGCTCGAGCAGCCACGCCATGTTCTCGCCGAGGGCGCGCATGGTCCGCAGGCCCTCCTCGTCCTGCTCGACCTCGCCTTTGGCCAGGCCAAAGCCCATGTTCCAGTAGATCGAGCCGGTTACGATCATCTGACTGATTAGGAAGAAGTGGTTGATCGCGTCAAAGACTGGGACTGCGCCGCCCCTCCGCACGGCAACCACAGCGGCACCCACCTTGCGCCGGAGCATGTCATCGTTGGCCCGAACGACGAACCCGGCCCGGTCGATCAGGGCCTTCATCTCCGTCGTCACGTTGGCGAAGTAGGTCGGCGAGGCCAGGATGATTCCGTCGGCCGCAACCATCTTCGCGATGCAGTCGTTGGCGATATCGTTCTCGATTATGCACCGACCGTTCTGGTTCTTGATGCACTGGCCGCAGGCGGTGCAGCCGCGAATCGTCTGGCCCGCCAACTGCACCAGTTCCGTTTCGATCCCCTCGGCCTCCAGTTCGGCAAAGACCTGCCGAACCAGAATGGCGGTGTTGCCGTCTTTGCGGGCACTTCCGTTGAACGCCACTACCTTCATCCCATGCTCTCCTGTCTTGAATGGCTCGGTGGTTCCGGATCGTCGAAGCCGCATCCTATCCAATCCACACCCCCAAGGCAAGGTCCAGCCTGACTCCCGGATCAAGCGGGTGCAGGCCGCAAATAGGGGTGGATTCAGACCACGGCTCCTGATCGCCCTTTTGGGACCGACCTATCCTCTATGTGTCATCTCCACCGGAACCCTCTCCATCTTGTCCTCCCGAGTTGACCAGCGGCGGCGCCGCGATTGTAGGAGAAAACATGACCGCATCCCGCGCATCCGTTATGGGCTCCTGCGTCTTCGCCCGTGGGACCTGTGTTCTTAGGAGCGGAGCAACGCGGAGTGGAGGGATCTGGCCCCGAAGAAATCCAGTCTCCGGCCCTGCGTCTGGGCCCTTCGAAACTTCGACGAGTTGCTGCGTCCTAGATACCGGCTCAAGACGCAGGGAATAGCCCATTCGGTCTCAGATTGCGCCGTTTCGCTTTGCTCCAGTCCGATGACAAAGGGGATGCGGCACATTCAAGTGTCGCGGTATTCCGAATGCACCCGATTCGGCCAACGTCTACATAAAACAGGGCCAGTAGACTGGAAAATGCCGACCGGGATTCCAATCGGCCGCCGGGAGCGAAAAAATTTTCCCGCAATAATCCATTTCGGGTAGCGACCAACCCAATGTGGCCGATGTGAGGCCGAAAAATGGCATCCAGTGGGATTAACGAGATTTTGAGGAGTACCACGATGATTACCAAATGGTTGAAAATGGGAGTGATTGCGACGGTCGGGCTCGGGCTGGCCGGTGGGTTGCTGTTCGGGAAGGACGTCGTCAGCTACGTTCGCAGTTCCGCCAAGGGCGTCCGGACAGTGGTCAAGGATTCGGTTCCGATCGAATTCGAGCTGAGGCGGGCCCGCGACCTGCTGGAAGAGATCATCCCCGAGATGCACGCGAACATCCGCCTGATCGCGCAGGAAGAAGTGGAAGTGGCGGCGCTCAAGGCCGAGATCGCCCAGAGCCACGAAGGTCTGGACGAGGAACGCGAGAAGATCAAGACGCTTCGCGGCTCGCTGGAAAGCCCGAAGGCCCAGTATGTGTTCGCCGGTCGTCAATACAGCCGGGGCGATGTGAAGGCCGATCTGGCCGCCCGGTTCGAGCGGATCAAGGAAAGCGAACTGGTCCTGGCGAGCAAGCAGCGACTTCTGGCTTCGCGTGAGAATTCGCTCAACGCTGCGGTGCAGTTGCTGGAGAAGACCCGCTCGCAGAAGCGCATCCTCGAAAACAAGATCGAGACGCTGGCCAGCCAGTACCGGATCGTCAAGGCCGCTTCGGTCGGTTCGAAGGTCCAGGTCGACAACGGCAAGCTCGCTCAGACCGAGAAGCTCCTCGCCCAGATCCAAAAGCGTCTGGATGTAGCCGAGCGCGTGCTGGCGCACGAGAGCCGGTTCGTTGAGGCCATCCCGGTCGACACCGTCCTGGAAGCCGATCTCGTCGCTCAGGTCGATGAGTACTTCCAGCAGCACGAAGCTCCGGAAGATGCCGACATGGCGCCGCTGGCTAAGGCAGACGGCGAACAGGCCGCTCATTGATGAATGTATGACTCGTTGCCCGACCGTTCGGCCGGTCGGGCGACCGCTCTCGTAAAACCGATACGGAGCATCCGGTGAAGGACGGTTGCGTTGCAGAGACCCCCGCCGAGTGATAGAATTACTGTGGGCCAGTTCCACCGGCGATCGTGGCGAAAAGGAGCGTTGCAGTGTTGATCCTGCGAATCAAACAAGCGGAGTGTGCGTTGGCCGACGGTCGGCTCGACGAGGCCTTCGAGATTGCCCGGGCCGAGGAGGTCCGGCGTCATCGGCATGGCCAAAGATTGGTCGGCAGGCTCACACGCGCCCTTGTCCAGCGGTCTCGCCAGGCGCTGGACGACAACCGCCTGGACCTGGCTCTGGCCGACTGCAACAAGGCCGAGAAGTTGGCCGGCAACGTGTCGGAGGTCTCTCAACTTCGGGATGCCGTTTGCCGGGCGATGCTCGAGCGGCAGCAGGGACATCAGCAGGAGGCTTTTCGCGTGGCGCAGGCTAAGCAGCGGATCGCCGACGGATGGCATTCCGTGGGTGGCCGAATCCTGGCTGAGGCCAATGCGAGCGACGGTCAGGCCGAGCTGCTCCGCCAGGAACTGGCGGCCGCCCGCCTGCACACCGAGGACGCCCTCGCCAAGGCCGAGCAGGCCTTGAAGCAGGGCGATATCGTCGCGGCGGTGGACTTCATCCGCGCCGCCGGCATCGCCAGGAATCGCAATGGCCAGGTCAACGAGCTTCTCCGTCGCATCAAGAGGCTGGGCGGCCAGCAGGTGCAGGTCAGCCTGGAACAGGGTCGCATCGATCGAGCCCAGTCGCTTCTCCAGCGGCTGGCTCCACTAAACGGCGACAGCGAAGAGATCGCCGAGCTGCGCAGGGCGCTGACGCAATGCCACCAGGCGGCGGAACTTCTCGCGGCCGGACAGCCCGGTGCGGCGCTGCCGCTGCTCCGCAAGGTCAAGACGATGTACCCATCCGCTAGGTGGTTGGACAAGGCCCTCGGCGACGTCCGCCATGCGGCCGAAGCGCTGGAAGAGCTCGACGCCGGGCCTCTGGGCCTGAGCATCGCCGACGCAGCGGGAAGTCGGGAGCAGGCCATGGAAGGCGGACGGATGGAAGAACCCGCGCGCCGCGAAGCGACCCCCGAGGTAAGAGTGCGACCGAACAACCTGGGAACATCCTCTCTGCCTTCCGAGTTCGTCATGCAGTTGGACGGGATCGGAAGCTATCTGGTTTTCCGCGATGACCGCCTGACGGTCGGTCCGATCAGCTCGTCGGCTCGCCCGATGCTGGGCCTGATGGCCGAGCCCAACCTGCCGGTGATCAGCATCGAGAGGGTGGACGAAGACTACCTTGTGCGATCCGAAAGCACAATCCAGGTCAACGGCCAACCGGTGACCGAGAAACTGCTGGCCGACGGGGACGCGATCGCCTTGTCGGCTCGCTGCCGGCTGCGCTTTCGCCGACCCAACCCGGCCAGTACGACTGCGGTGCTGCTGCTTGGCGGCGCCCGTCTCGGCCGGCCCGACATCCGGCACATTCTTCTGATGAGTCGTGACATTCTGGTCGGACCCTACACGAACCATCACATCCAGACCGAGCACCTCGACGAGACCATCACCTTTTTCGAGCAGAACGACAGGCTGCTGTGCCGGGCGAGTCAGCCCGTGACGGTCGACGAGCGACCGATGCAGCCGGAGCAGGGCCTGATCCTGGACAAGCCGATTCGGATCGGCAAATTGTCCATGGTTCTGGCGAAGTTTCACGCGTAGCAGCACGGTAAGTGACGACGACCTATTAATCCGGCAGAAAAGACTATGGACGCGTACCAATACAAATACGGAGATCGGCCGCTGGAGGGATTTACCATTCAGCGAGCGGCGGGGCGAGGCGGCTTCGGTGAGGTCTACTACGCCGTCAGCGACAGCGGTCGACAGGTGGCGCTCAAGGCGGTCCAGAGCCACGAGCAGATCGAGTTGCGGGGCATCAGTCAGTGCATGAACCTCAAGAGCCCGCACCTGGTCACCGTCTTTGACGTCAAGTACAACGACCAGGGCCGGCCCTTCGTCGTCATGGAGTACGTCTCCGGCCCGGCGCTCAGCGATCTGCTGAAGGAGTCGCCCGGCGGGCTCGGCACCCAGAAGGCGGCGTTCTTTCTGCGCGAAATCGCCAAAGGTCTCTCGTATCTGCACGAGTGCGGCATCGTGCATCGCGATCTCAAGCCCAGCAACATTTTCTATGAGAACGGCTACGTGAAGATCGGCGATTACGGCCTGACCAAGGCGATCAGCGCCAGTCGGCACGTCAGCCATACGATTACGGTGGGGACCGTTCATTACATGGCGCCGGAGATCGGCGCAGGCCGCTATGACCGCAGCATCGATATCTACGCACTCGGCGTGCTGCTCTACGAGATGCTCACGGGCCAGGTTCCGTTCCTCGGGTCCAGTCCCGCCGAGATCCTCATGAAGCACATGACGGCGCTGCCGCAGCTCGAGCATATCGAAGAGCCGTTCCGCCGCGTGATCCGCAAGGCCTTGGCCAAGGACCCCGACGAACGCTACCAGACCGTCCAGCAGATGGTCGAAGACGTCTTTGGCGCCGAGCACGTCCGCAACAGCGTCTCGCAATTCTCGCCCGAGGAACTGTCGATGGTCGCCGAGCACCTCGGACACAAGATGCGGCAGGGCGGGACCTCCAAAGCCGAGGAGCCCGTCGGAGCCGCTGCGGCACCGGGCCAGAAAGACTTCAGCAAGGAAGTCGGCAAGAAGGCCGAGTACATCGCCAAGAGAGTCGAAGTCCTCAGCGGACAGATGGCCGAAAAGCTCAAGACTGCCAAAGAACGCGCGCAGAAGACCACACCTGCCCCGGTGACGATCGCCGATCCGATCAGCCCGAACCAGCGTCGCACGTTGGCCCTGATGACGATGGCCACCGTCAGTTTCGGCGCGGGTCTGTTGGGCGAGTCGAGCAATGGACGCGGTTTTCCCATCGCGGTGATCGTGTTCGTGATCGTGGGCATCGCCTCACGCATCATCCTCTACTCGCGCCGCCAGTGGTGGGCGACTCTGGACGAGGACGCCCGCTGGCTGGGTCGGGCGGGGACCTGTTTCGGCGCCGCCTTTGTCGCGGTCCTGGTCGCGTCGATCATCGGCGGCATGACCGGCGGTCATGGATTGATGGGCGGACGGGGCTGGCACGGTCCCAATCCGTTCATGTGGCTGCCGATATTCGGCGGACTCATGGGCCAGTTGGGCGGGAAGGTGCTCGCTTTGGCCTTGCCGATGCTGCTGGTGGACTGGTGGAAGCTCAGCGAGCCGCAACGGGAGAAACGGGTCGTGCTCGGACACGCCCTTTGGATCGGTTTTCTCGGCTTCGTCAGCGGTGGGATCTTCGGGCTCGAACCGGTGATCGCTGCCTCCGCCCTGGCGGGCATCGTCCTGGTTGTCCAGGCGGCCAGTCCGTTCGGAAAGCCCGTCGCCGAAGCGATCGCAGACGGTGCCGCCCGAGCGGCCGGGCGCAAGCGGTCCCAGGGGCCTGGCTCCGGAATCCAGGCTCGTCCCGTCGCCCCGTATGCCCGTCCGTTGTGGATGTTCGCCTGGCTGGCAAGCATCGGGCTCGGCCTGTTCCTCTGCATCCTGGCCGGAACCAGCCTGCACGGAAACGACTTCGGATTCGCCATCGCCTTCGGCGTCGACGCGTTCATCTTCTCAGTGCTGTGCTTTGTCATGATGTTTCGCGGCACGTTCACGGGCTGGTACCGCTACCTCGTTCGCCCGCTGCTGCTGACCGCCTGCGTCCAGACCGTGGCCACCGCCTCAATTCTGTACGGCACCACGCATGGGGGGCCGCCGTTCGGCGTCTTTCTGTTCCTCATGATCTTTCCGCAGATTCTTTTCTTCGTGCTGCTTTTCACGCCGCCGCGCGTGTTCGGCGTCGCCGAGGTCACCCGGTCGAACGATGCTTCCGCTTCGCTCAGGCGTCAGCCGGTTGGTTGGCATACCGCCGGCGCGATGGTCTCGCCTGCGAAGCGGTCGGTGGCGCTGATCCTGGCGGTGGTCGGACCGTTCGTCGGACTCTCCGGCCTGCACCGCTTCTACGTCGGCAAGATCGGCACCGGGGTCATCTGGCTCTTCTCGTTCGGCCTGTTCGGGATCGGCCAGTTGATCGATATCCTGATGATTGCCGCCGGCGCCTTCAAAGACCGGAACGGCCTGCCCGTGGAGAATTGGCACGGCGCGAGCGCTTCGGCGGTAGCGGTACCGCATCGGCCGGCCACTGCCGTCGCAGCATCCGCCAAGCCCGGACCTGAGCCTGCCGTTGGATCGAGCGAGCCGCAGGACGTCGCGGCTTCACCTGCCAGAAACGAGCCCCCGTCGGCGCCAGTGTACACCGGAAGTGGGACCATCATCTATGAACCCTGGCATCCCTTCAGCGGTCTGATTTGTGCCCTGGGCCATATCCTGGTTCTTGCAGCGGTTCTCGTCGGACTGGCGATCGGTGTGCACCTGCCGGTACTCGTCGCGGCAGGCTGGCCCGACCCCGCCATCGCACAGGACCTCGAAGTGTTCTTTCACAGCTCTGCGTGGCCTCGGATCGTCGAGCAGGGGGGAGTCTGGCTCGTCGTGCTGCTGCTGTTTCTGGCGGCGGTCCTGATCATGATCGGCCGGCGCCGCTACGGTCCCGCCCACCTGATCCGCGCCCTGCTCGGACTGGGTGGGGTCTTCTGGGCGATCCAGCTCTTCGGCAATGAAGCCATGTCCTCCTCGGAAGCGCAGGAAGTCGCCAATCGTCTCCAGCAGAACGAAACGGGCCTGGCCCTCGAAAGACTCTTCGAGGCGGTCAGCCAGGAGGAGGCGATCTTCGCCGGAGTGATTGCCCTGATCTCGATCTTCATCATGGCCTGGCCGCCTCGACGACCCACACCGATCTATGCACCGATGCCCAACCAAGAGGTGGTTCTATGAGTCTCGCTGTACCTATCATACCGATTGTTCTGGTGCCCCTGACGTTTCTTTTCGTCCTGCTGATCGTTCTGGTTGCCAAGGCCCCGAAGGCGGGTGCGTGGGTCGTAGGAGGTCTCGTCCTCCTGGCGCCGATTGTCCTGATGCGCTCCTTGTCGGCCGGGGCGCTGTCCCAGTGGCAAGCGATGCCCCTTCTCCTCGTGCCGGCGACGTTCCTTTTCGTCCTTGTGGTCATCCTGACGGCCAAGGCCCCGAAAGTGGGGGTTGCCCTGATCGTCGCTATCGTAGTCATGCTCGTGCTTGGCTTCTTCGTTGCGTTGCCCGTCGTATCTCACCGCAGCGTTCATGCTGTGACGGCTGTCGCCCAGCCGGTTGCGCCGGCGCCGCCTCAGGCACCGTCGCCGATCTGGTCCGAGGGCGTCGAGCAGGAGTTCGAAGCGGACGTGTATCCGTCCCGAAAGGCGGCGGCAAGAGCGCTGGGTTTGCGGATGGCCGCACCTGTCCGCAGGGCGGCAAGTGATCCCAACACATCCTTCGAGGTCATCCTCTTTCAACAAGGCCTTGACCGTGCCCTCGTTGAGGAATTCGTACGTTCGCTTGAGAAGAGGATGGGTCCGCTGAAGTACACCATCGCGCCTGACCTCCGCAATATCCGCCCGGGGGAAGTCGGTGTCACGTTGCGATTGAATCAAACTCGAGGTGCGATGGACTCCTGGGCGCCCCTGGGAGAGGATGGCCACGTGAGATACACGAGCATGGAGTCGGCTCTGGTCGAAAGCGGCGGGATCCTGGGCACGGCCTTCACAGACGCCAATCGCGCCAGCGTGGCAGTGAAGTTCGTCGAGAAACCTTGGGTGGAAGATTTCGCCGGTTTCGCCAACACCAGACCCGATCAGCACTACATCGTGGCTCGCTCCAACGAGACATGCACCAGTGAGGGCGAGGCGAATCTACAGGCCTTGAACGATGCACGGGCTCGCTTAACCGAAGCGCTCGGAACGCACTCCGCGCGGAAGTCCTTGGGTTTGCCGCGACCGGCTGTCACTATCAAAGACGTACTCATGGACGGCATCGTCGCGGACCGCTTCATCCAGAGCTTCGCCGGCTCGGCAGGCCCAATTTGGCGACAGGCCCTGCTGATCGACGCTTCCGCTCAGAAATTGGCTTGGCTCAACGACCGCAAAACCGCCGAGCTTCACGTCGAAAGGGTCACCTGGGCGGGCATGATTGCATCGGCTTTCGGCGTCCTCGTCGTGATTGTTGCCGCTTATCTCTTCCTCAACATGGCCACTAAAGGGTATTATGAGTGGGCGTTGCGCATCGCCGGGACGGTCCTGGCGATCGCGGGTATCGTGTCCATATTCCTGGTCCTGAGGTGACCGCCTGCCTCGGGACCTCCATCATCAAGTGGAGTTCTGCAAGAATGGACATTAGGCCTATATTCTCCAAGGAAATCGGTTTCACGATTTCCTTGGAGAAGGGTGCCAGTCGAGCGCAGGCAAGTCTTGGGGTTTGGGAAGGAAGAGTCCAAACCGAGGCTCTTCCTTCCCAAAGTAGGCCTAATGTCCATTCTTGCAGAACCCGAATCATCGCAGATGGATAAGGTCTCCAGACCCGAACAATATTTCCTCGATCGGATTCGCCAGGGCGACCAGCAGGCCTGGTCGGACTTCATCGGTCGCTATCGTGGCCGGCTGCTGCGTTTTGCCCGGGCCAAGCTCCCCCAGCGCGCCGACGCCGAGGACGTGGTGCAGGAGGCGTTCATCGCCTTCGTCCGCAGCCTGGAGCGGTTCCGAGGGGACTGCGACCTCGAAACCTATCTCTTCTCGCTGATCCGCCGTAAGATCATCGACAGCTACCGTCGCAAGGAGGCCCGAAGGGTCTGCCTGATCCAGGACGCCTATGAGTCCGATGGGCAGGAGGGTTCCTCCGACGCCTTCGAACAGGTGGCGTCTCCCGCCCAGACCGCCAGTTGGTACGCCCGCGCCGACGAGCAGTACGATCTCCAGAAAACGATCCTGGCCGAGGCGCTCGAGGACCTCGTCGACGGGTTCAAGAAGGCCCTGCGCTTCCGCGACTTGCAGATCATCGAGCTGTTGCTCTACTGCCAGTTGCCCAACAAGCGCGTTGCCGAGACGATGAACATCGACGAAAAGACCATTGCCCTGGTCAAGCACCGCAGTCTCAAGACGGTTCGTGCCTTTATCGAGCGGAAGAAGGTCCCTGCGGGCCCATCCTCCGAGGATTTCGAGGGCCTGCTGACCGATATCTGGGAGTATCACCGGTTCAGTTGTCCCAAACGCAGCACGATCGGGGGCTTCCTGCTGCGCACGCTGAGCGACGAATGGCAGCGGTACGTGGATTTTCATCTCAACGTCCTGGGCTGCCGCTTCTGTCGGGCCAACCTCGAAGACCTCGAATGCGAGACCGCCGAGCACGCCCAGCAGCTCCAGGCCCGCATCATGGAATCCACCGTCGGCTTCCTCCATCGGTCGATGTAGGCTGACTGGATGCGCCGATTCTTCTGTCGGTTCAGAACTCCAGGAGGTAGTAGGGTGTCTTGTCGCGGGCCCCGTCGATGGTGACGGTCCCGTCTCGGATCGGCAAGGTGGTTTCCGTCGGCAAGCCGTCCTGGTCGAGCAGGCGCAGCTTCGATGCGCCCGGTCGGCGAATCGTGAGGGTTGCCCTGACGGGCTCCATGAGGACGGGCGGCTCGCCGCGTTCGAGGACCTCGTCGCCGGCTTCGTTGAGCCGCATCTGCGTGTTGCGGGCGCGAGCGATGGCGACGATCAGCACTCTGTCCGACGTGGCAAGGTCCTTGTCCGGCTCCCGGGCGGTCACGTAGATCGCCGCAAAGGGGCTCTGCGGCGCGATCGTCACGTCACCCAGTCGACATTCCTCGCCTTGGGCGAAGCCGACGACAGCCTTGGTGGCAGCCGTGTCGACGGTGAAGTATCCGCCCAGCTTCTGCCCCGACGATTCGGTCCAGCGGAGCTGACCCGTCGAAGACACCAGCGCGCCGTCGCTCTCGTAGGGGCTCAGGTCGAATGCCGGCGTGTCGCGGTGCTCCTCCGTAAACTCGATTCCGCAGCGAGCGACCGCCAGGGCGCGGGCCGGCACCTTGTCGGTGTCGAAGCTCTTGACGTCATGCTGTTGTATGGTGCGGTCCTGAAAGCCGATGCGCCCTTCCAGCAACGATGGGACGTGTGCGTACAGCGTCGCGGTCAGGTCCGATTCCTTCACGTCGCCTCGCAGCACCTGTCGCGCGACAGCGGGGAAGACGCCGAGGATCTGTGGCGCGGTCGCGTCCCAGCGGTCGCGTCCGATTCGGTCGCTGAAGCCGCCGCCGTCGCGGTTCTGGAACATGTACGAGACGTCCCAGCCCTGCAGGCCCAAACCATAGGCCCCGAGAATGGCTGGGCCTTCGACGCCCCATTCATTCGGGAACACGTGAATCCACTCCGAGAGCATGAACGGCCGGTCAATGGCCTGTTGCAGGCCCACGCTCAACGTGCCGGAGCCGGCCATACCGAGCATGGTCCCATTCTCGAACCGCTCGCCGGGCTTGGCGCTGCCGCCGCCGAAGTAGTTGTGGCGGTCGATGGTACCGATCCGCCAGTCGGAGTGCAGGTTGAGCAGGTGACTGATCGCCCGGCCCGCCTGCCAGTTCGATCCGAGAATCTCGCCGCCGTAGCCGGCCTCGCGTACGGCCCGTACATACCGGTCGTAGAAGTTATTCTGCAGCGAGCAAAGGAAGGCCAGCGTATCGAGCAGACGTTGCCGTCGGAAGGCCTGCGACCCGTTCAGTTGGGCCGGGTCCCAATGCCAGGGACTGCCCAGCGGCAGGATGTTGCGCCGGTCGAGGTGCTCGGCAACAGGCGGAAACCCGTCGCCTTCGAAGCCGTCGAAGGCCTTGGCACCCCAGGCGGCGACGAGTCCGTCATGGCTTGCGTATTTCGCGCGCAGCCAGTCGCTGAATCGCTCTGCCGTTCGTTGCCGCAACGTCGGACTGGCCTTCAGCGGGTTCATGGAGGTATAGAAGAGAATGCTTTGCTCGTTGACGATCTCGACAAAGGCGATCGCCGGGTCCTCGGCGTAGGTCTGTCCGGTGTACTGATTGCGATGCTTGAGCAGATTGACCATCTGGCGAATCTGAAGGTCCTGCAGCTCAGGCGAGTATTGGATGGCGCTGTGCGGCGCGGCGATGCGGTTCCTGCCCCCCTCGAATGTGCCGAACTCCTCCAGATAGGGGATGTGCTCGCGGTCGGCCGGTCCCAGTCTGAGCGTGCCGAAGTTGGCCGAAAGCTTCACGTAGATACCCGCCTCCTTGAATTGGGCGACCTGGTAGTCCATTCGGGCCAGGCCATCCGGATTGAACTCCACGCAACTGTCGTCCGATTGGATGCCGCTCCAGCCTGGGCCGTCGAGATACTTGTGCAAGCGGACCGAATTGATGCCGTACTTGGGGTAGAACGCTGCGCGCTTGTCAGCCAATTCGCGATCCGGCGCGCACGCGGCAAAGCACAGATTGACACCCCAGAGCTTGATGGGCTTGCCGTTGTAATGGAGTTTGCCTTGGTGGTGCAGGATACGACCATGTCTTCCTGCCGGCCGTTCGAGCCAGTCCCGCATTCCGATCTCGCCGGCCTCGGCTGTATTGGTCGGCTCGAATCGATACCAGGACGATGAGGCGGTCGCCTCGGCCGCCGTCGTCAGGACGGCCGGAAGAATCAGTGTACCGCAGAATCGAACCAGTGTGTGACACCTCATCGCGACCTCCTCAGTTTGGATCCCTTCTATCGCCCATTTCTGTCTGATGGCATGGTAGGGGGAAGGCCTGACGCTGTCAAGCTCAGTGTTCCATCGCACTTGGAGGGGCCAAGTGGCTCACAGGTTCATGGGCAGGCCGCGGTCGCGGAGGTATTCCTTCATCTGCGTGATCGTGAAATCGCCGAAGTGGGTGATCGACGCCATCAGCACCGCGTCGGCGCCGCCCTCGACGACTGCGTCATAGAGGTGGTCGAGCGTGCCGGCGCCGCCCGAGGCGATCACGGGAATGTTCACCGCGTCGGAAACCGCTTTGTTCAGCGCGTTGTCGTAGCCCGCCAGCGTGCCGTCGGCATCCATACTCGTCAGCAGAATTTCGCCCGCCCCGAGTTCTTCGCCTCGCATCGCCCACTCGACCACGTCGATATCCGTCGGCTCTGAACCTGCCTTGACGCACACCTGCCAGTGCCCCGGCCTGCTTTTGGAACGCCTCGCGTCGATCGCCAGCACCACGCACTGGTTGCCGAACCGCTGGGCCGCCTGGGCGATCAGGTTCGGGCTTTGCACCGCCGCCGTGTTCACCGAGACCTTCTCGGCGCCGCTGCGCAGCAATTCATCGATCTGCTCGACGTCGCGAATCCCGCCGCCGACGGTGAACGGAATGAACACGTTCCGCGCCACGCGCTCCACGAGGTCCACGATCGTCTTTCGCGAGCGGATCGTGGCGGTGATGTCCAGAAAGACCAGCTCGTCGGCGCCGCTGTCGCTGTATCGGGCGCCCAGCTCCACGGGATCGCCCGCGTCGCGGAGATTCAGGAAGTTGACGCCCTTGACGACGCGGTTATCCTTGACGTCGAGGCATGGAATGATTCGCTTGGTCAGCATGCCGCCGCTTTCCGACTGCAAATGTCGTAGAAGTTCTGGAGGAGCTTGAGCCCCTGCCGCCCGCTCTTTTCGGGGTGGAACTGCACGCCGTAGATGCTGTCCTTCTGCACGGACGCCGGCAGGGCGAACCCGTAGTCGGTATAGGCGATCTTCGCTCGCTCGTCGCTGGGCTGAGCATAGTACGAGTGGGCGAAGTAGAAGTGCCTGGCGTCGCCCAGGTCCGAGAACAGGTCCATCTCCGGCGGCAACTCGATCCGGTTCCAGCCCATGTGCGGAACCACCTGTTCGCTCGGAAGGCCGACGACCTTGCCTTGGACGAGCCCCAGCCCCTGGTGCGGACCATACTCCGAACTCTCGTCGAAGAGCATCTGGTAGCCGACGCAGATGCCCAGAACGGGTTTGCCCGCCTCGGCGGCCCTCTTGACCAGTTCCGCGGCCGAACCCAAGGCTTCCATCGCGTAGCCGAAGGCCGCCACGCCGGGCAGAACCAGCCCGAGGGCCTTCTCCACCGTCCTGGCGTCCCGGCTCAGCTCCACATCGCAACCGATGTGCCTGAACGCGTTGCAGACGCTGCGGACGTTTCCCACGCTGTAATCGACGACGACAATCATCCGACGAGTGTACTCCCCCTCGGTCGAACCCGTCAAATCAGAAGTGCTGATAGGGCCCTTAAGCAGAAATGATTTGTCCGCCCTGCCCGGGGGACCTATAATGACCCCCGCTCCGCAGAGACTCGGAATGGATCGATTTTTCACCCTTTTTCGGGTAGAGTTTCCGCCCGCGCAGGTCGATGGAATAGGGGATTGGACACGGAGCATTAGGGGATACTATCGATGTGTGGAATCGTTGCGTATTTGGGTCGAAAGGCCGCTCAGCCCATCCTGGTCGAAGGATTGAAACGTCTGGAATATCGAGGGTACGATTCAGCCGGCGTAGCGGTGCTGGACGACGGCTCCATTCACGTGACCAAGACCAGCGGTCGCATCAGTGCCCTGGAAGGGATCCTGGACGAACCGCGCGGCTGCGACACCCTGGGCATCGGGCACACCCGATGGGCCACGCATGGGGAGCCCAACACCATCAACGCCCACCCCCATCTGGACTGGACGGGCAAGATCGCGGTCGTGCACAACGGCATCATCGAGAACTATGCGACGCTGAGAACCTGGCTCCAGAACGAAGGCGTCGTCTTCCGCAGCGAAACCGATACCGAGGTGATCGCCAACCTGATTGGCTATATCTACGCCAACCGCGCCGACGCCGGCCTCGCCGACGACCAGAATGCCTTCGAATGGGCGGTCCAGCAGGCCCTTCGCAAGCTGCACGGCACCTTCGGCCTCGCCATCATCTGCTGCGACTTCCCCGGAACCCTCATCGGCGCCAAGCGGGGCAGCCCCCTGATCCTGGGCGTCGGCAACACCGAGTACATCCTCGCTTCGGACGCCGCCGCGATCGTCGAGCACACCACGCAGGCGATCTACATGGCCGATAATGAGATGGTCCTCGTCCGTCCCGAAGGCTTCCACACCAAGACCATCGACAACATGACGATCGCCAAAGATCTCAAGCAGATCGAATTCTCGCTCGAACAGATCGAACTGGGCGGCTTCGAGCATCACATGCTCAAGGAAATCTTCGAGCAGCCTGAAGCGCTCAGCACCTGCATGGGCGGACGGATCGATGTCCACGACGGCAAGATCAAGCTGGGTGGGATCCGCGATTATCTGCGCGAGCTGACCCGCGCACGCCATGTGGTCTTCACCGCCTGCGGCACCGCCTTCCACGCCGGACTGGTCGGCGAGTTCCTGCTCGAACATCTCGCCCGCATCCCGGTCGAGACCGAATACGCCAGCGAATTCCGCTACCGCAATCCCATCATCGAGGATGGCACCATCGTGATCGCCATCAGCCAGTCGGGCGAGACCGCCGACACGCTGGCGGCGGTCGAACAGGCCAAAGAGCGCGGCGCCATGGTCCTGGGCGCGGTCAACGTCGTCGGCTCGACCATCGCCCGAACGACCGACGCGGGGATCTACCTCCACGTCGGTCCCGAAATCGGCGTCGCCAGCACGAAGGCGTTCACCGCACAGGTAGCGGTGCTGAGCATGCTGGCGATCGAGCTGGGTCGGCGCCGACACCTGGGCAGCGACGATGCCGCCCGACACATCGCCGAACTGGCGCAGATCCCCAAGAAGATCGACCGCATCCTTGAACACTCGGACCACATCCGCGAGATTGCAGCCGCCAATATCGACAAAGAGAACTGGCTGTTTCTCGGCAGGGGGTTCAACTACCCCGTCGCGCTCGAAGGGGCGCTGAAGCTCAAGGAAATCAGCTATATCCACGCCGAAGGCCTGCCCGCCGCCGAGATGAAGCACGGCCCGATCGCCCTGATTGCCGACGACATGCCCGCGGTCTTCATCGCCACTGCCGGGCCGCAGTACGACAAGATGATGGGCAACATCCAAGAAGTGCGAGCCCGCGGAGGCAAGGTCATCGTGGTCGCCACCGAAGGCGACGAGTACATCGAGAGCGTCGCCGACCACCTGATCACGATCCCGGATGCCCCGGAATTGTTCCAGCCCATGCTCACGGTGATCCCGCTGCAACTGCTGGCCTATCATGCCGCGGTACTGCGAGGTCACGACGTGGACAAACCCCGCAACCTCGCCAAGAGCGTAACCGTGGAGTAGGGGCCCGGTAAGGGCGAATAATCATTCGCCCCCTTGAAGGGATTGATGAGGCGCACACAACCATGGACGGCACGCCCAACCGGACTCTCCGCTCAAACCGATCCCGTCGGGCATTCAGCCTGATCGAGTTGCTCGTCGTCATTTCCGTGATCGCCATCCTGCTGGCGATTCTCATCCCCTCGCTGCAAAAGGCAAGGCAGGTAGCCTCCCGCGTCTCGTGCGCCCACAACCTCAAGCAGATCGGCCTCGGGATGAGCATGTACCTCCACGACAATGACACCACGTATCCGTGTGCGAACGATCCGGTCTCGGAAGACCCGGTCTACTGGCTCTGGATGGGTCGCGGCTGGAGACGATGGGTCAAGCCCTACCTGGGCACCTCCATCGACGTGAACAACCCCTCGGTGTTGCTGTGTCCCGAGGATCGCACGGACCCCGCCTTGTTCGAATCGACCAGCTATGCCTATTCGATGACGTTCTACCACAGCCCGGCGCAGATCGACGCTATGGACGAGCAGGCCCAGACCTACAGCGATCCCCGTCCGTCGGTCCCGCAGCGGGCCGACTCAGTGGCCCACCCCGCCGCCAAGATCCTCGTCGGCGAATGGGCCAGCAGCCATGTTCCCGTCGAGATCGAGCAGGGCTGGTGGAACTGGCAGGGATCGCGGAACTTCCTCTTCGCCGACGGTCACGTTGTCTTCCTGAGGGCTCGGCGGATTCTGCCCGCTCGCGACGGATTACCCGACGCCAACCTGACGATCCACGGCATAAAGGGTCGCGACGTTGAGTAGCTCCTGCGTTCCCGCACCACTTGGGTGAGCGAGAACGCTTCTCCTACATGGAGCCGTTCACCTCGAATCGAGCCTGCCGACCTTCTCCGATGTGCAGACCATCTCCAAACTCGCGGACGCCGAAGCCGTTCAGGCGAAACTCGGCAAGATCGAGTTGGCCTTTCATTACTGCCAATGCCACGTCCGCCTTACCATCGGCACGCTCGATGGTGCACGTTCCCCAGGCGTTGCCGTTGGACCAGAAGTGCTGTCCCTCGTTCTCTGCGAAGGTCACAGTTCCGTCCACGCCGGAATACTGGAATCCCGTCAGCGCGGGCACTGCCGCCCAACTGGCCATTGCGCGAGCGTAGTGGTGCCCGCACTCCGCCTCGTCGAAGGGGCTGCGCTTGCGCCCGTCGTATCGATCGCGAATGTTCGCGATGCATTCCAGACCCTCATCAATCTGGCCTTCCTGGAGCATACCGATCGCGGCGGTGTACTCGAACCCGGTCATCACCTCGCTGAAGTAAGGGAAGGGGTTCTCGGGACGGTCCTTCGGATAGCTCGCCATCAGCAGCGCCGATTCGTCGCCCATCGCGAAGCTGCGCATGCAGTTGAAATGATCGTACAGGTTCTCGCGATAGTTGTACTTCAGGATGCTCGTCAGCGTCTTTCGCACGTGATCGGGCCTGACCAGATAGCCCAGGCCACAGACGTGGGCGGTGTACTGGCCCACGAGCTGATCCACCAGACACCCTGCTCCGAGCTGGTAATCAGGGTTGCTCAGGTCCTTGGCGCCCATCCCCACCAGCAGCGCCGGCGCCACCGCCGACCGGTCCTTGGGCGGGCGGATGTGGTGCTCGTAGTATTCGCCATTGAAGAGGTTCTCGTCGATCCATCGGCTTCCCCGCTCGAACAGACTCCGGCACGTCGTCGCGAAGGCCTCGTCG